>JADIML010000298.1 GCA_017694765.1 Candidatus Scybalomonas excrementavium | reverse complement strand
TACAATTGTACGCAATAAACTTTGTTCAACGAATGAGTTAGAGTGTAATAGTGAAGAATTGAGAAAAAGGAGGAACATGAAAGTGGGAAGGATTTATAATTTTTCAGCAGGACCAGCAGTATTACCAGAGGAAGTATTGCGTTCAGCGGCAGAAGAAATGCTAGATTATAAAGGAACTGGGATGTCTGTTATGGAGATGAGTCACCGTTCGAAAGCATTTGAAGACATTTTAGAGCATGCACAAAATACGTTAAGAGAATTGCTTCATATTCCAAAAGAGTATAAAGTTTTATTTTTACAAGGTGGAGCAAACCAGCAATTTGCAATGGTTCCGATGAATTTGATGAAACATAGAGTGGCTGATTATATCATCACTGGGCAATGGGCAAAGAAAGCCTATCAAGAAGCTAAAATATATGGAAAGGCAAATGCTATTGCGTCGTCTGAAGATAGAATGTATACCTACATTCCAGACTGTTCCGATTTAGCAGTGTCTAAAGATGCAGACTATGTACATATTTGTCATAATAATACGATTTATGGAACTACTTTTAAAAACATTCCAAATACAAAAGGAAAAATTTTAGTTGCTGATATGTCATCTTCTATTTTATCTGAGCCAGTTGATATTACAAAATATGGACTTATTTATTTTGGGGTACAAAAAAATGTAGGACCAGCAGGAGTCGTTGGTGTTATCATTCATGAAGATTTAATTACCGACGATGTTTTAGAAGGAACACCAACCATGTTACGTTATAAAACCCATGCAGACGCCAACTCTTTATACAACACACCACCTGCTTATGGAATTTATATATGTGGAAAAGTATTTCAATGGGTAAAAGATCAAGGTGGTCTTGTAGCCATGAAAGAGCATAATGAGAAAAAGGCGAAAATTTTATATGACTACTTAGATGAAAGCAAACTTTTTAGAGGAACGGTAGAAAAAGAATTTCGTTCCCTAATGAATGTGCCGTTTGTTACAGGAGATGTCAACTTAGACGCTGCCTTTATTAAAACTGCTAGTGAAAATGGATTTGCTAACTTAAAAGGACATCGAACAGTTGGTGGTATGCGAGCAAGTATTTATAATGCAATGCCAATAGAAGGAGTCCAAAAATTAGTAGACTTTATGAAAGAGTTTGAGAAGAAACATGTCAAATAAAAGAGATGAGGGGAAAGAAAAATGTATCAAATTAAATGTATGAATGCTATTTCAAAAGAAGGAACGGATTTACTAACAAAAAATTATGAATTAACGGAAGAATTTGAAGAGGCAGATGCCCTATTAGTAAGAAGTGCTTCCTTACATGAAATGGAATTACCAAAGAAGTTAAGTGCGATTGCAAGAGCAGGGGCAGGAGTGAACAATATTCCAATTGATGAATGTGCCAAAGAAGGAATTGTTGTATTTAATACACCGGGAGCCAATGCAAATGCAGTAAAAGAACTTGTTATGGCTGGATTATTGCTTTCTTCAAGAGATTTAATTGATGGTTGTAACTGGGTTCGTGAAAATCATGATAAAGAAACGTTAGTAAAAGATGTAGAGAAAGAAAAGAAACGTTTTGCAGGACATGAAATTATAGGCAAAAAAATAGGAGTCATCGGGCTTGGTGCCATTGGAATCTTAGTTGCCAATATGTGTGATCGAATGGGAATGGAAGTCTATGGATACGATCCATTTGTATCCGTTGATGCGGCATGGAGTTTATCAAAGAGAATCCATCACAGTATTCATTTAGATGAAATATTTGAACAGTGTGATTTTATTACGTTACATGTTCCATTATTAGATGGAACAAGAGGAATGATTCATCAAGAAGCAGTTTGTAAGATGAAAGATGGAGTTTCTATCTTAAATTTCTCAAGAGATGCGTTAGTACAAGAAGAAGCAGTGAAAGAAGGACTTTTTAGTAAAAAAATCCATCGTTATGTGACAGATTTTCCAACTCCAGCAATTGCAGGGGTAGAAGGGGTTATTCCGTTGCCACATCTTGGAGCATCTACAGAGGAAGCAGAAGATAACTGTGCGAAAATGGCAGTGAAAGAATTGATGGACTATTTAGAAAATGGAAATATCAAACATTCTGTCAATTATCCAGACTGTGATATGGGAATTTGTCGTACAGCATTTCGGGTTACAATTTTACATCAAAATATTCCAAAGATGTTAAGTCAATTTACGAGCCTTTTTGGAGAAGAAGAAGTAAATATTACAGATATGACCAATAAGTCTAAAAACGAATGGGCATATACGATGGTAGATACGGATACACAGCCATCAAACGAGTTGATTGAAAAGTTAAAGCAAATTGTAGGGGTAGTAAGAGTCCGAGTTATTAAATAGCATGTATCTGTAAGAGATAGAAGATATCTTATAAGATGAGTATTTCTAGGAAAGTTCTTGACTTAGAGATATATCATAGGTAAGATACAAAATATATAGAAAATTGCAGTGAAATTTTTCAAAGATGCAATGATTAATAGAAAGTAATAAGGAGTTAGAAACAATGGAACAAAAATTAAGAGTTGGTATCCTTGGGGGTACAGGTATGGTAGGTCAGAGATTTATTTCTCTACTAGAAAATCATCCATGGTTTGAAGTAGTAGCAATTGCAGCAAGTCCACGTTCTGCTGGAAAGCCATATGAAGAGGCAGTTGGGGAACGTTGGAAAATGGATACAAAAATGCCTGAGTCCGTAAGAAATATGATTGTTATGAATGTCAATGAAGTAGACAATGTAGCAAAAGAGGTAGATTTTGTATTTAGTGCTGTTGATATGACGAAAGAAGAAATTAAAGCCATTGAGGAAGCATATGCAAAAGCAGAAATTCCAGTTGTTTCAAATAATAGTGCACATCGTTGGACGCCAGATGTGCCAATGGTAATACCAGAAGTAAATCCAGAGCATTTTAAAGTAATTGAGTATCAAAAAGAGAGACTTGGTACAAAGAGAGGATTTGTTGCTGTAAAACCAAATTGTTCAATTCAAAGTTATGCTCCTGTTTTAACAGCATGGAAAGAATTTGAACCATATGAAGTAGTAGCAACAACTTATCAAGCAATTTCAGGTGCAGGAAAAACTTTTATGGATTGGCCAGAAATGGTTGGAAATATTATACCATATATTGGTGGTGAAGAAGAAAAGTCAGAACAAGAACCACTTCGTATTTGGGGAGAGATTAAAAATGGTGTCATTGAAAAAGCAAGTGAACCTAAAATCACATGTCAGTGTGTAAGAGTTCCTGTCTTAGATGGACATACAGCAGCAGTGTTTGTAAAATTCCGCAAAAAACCAACAAAGGAACAACTCATTGAAAAACTTATGCAATTTCATGGACTTCCACAAGAGATGGAACTTCCAAGTGCTCCAAAACAATTTATTCAATATTTGGAAGAAGAAAACCGTCCACAAGTCTTAGAAGATGTCACACTTGAGAATGGAATGGGTGTATCTGTTGGTCGCTTAAGAGAAGATAGTGTATATGATTATAAGTTTATTGGCTTATCTCATAATACTGTAAGAGGTGCAGCAGGTGGAGCAGTTCTTTGTGCAGAAACTTTAAAAGCTCTTGGATATATTCAAAAAAAATAAAACAGTAAGATAAAAAGGCGTTCAAATTCATGATTTATGAGTTTAGGACGCCTTTTTGTATAAAAAAATAGGTTAAACGTGACAATTTTCAGAAAAAATAGTATAATGTATCTAGGACAAAGTAAGTAGTGTGGATCCGCACTTTGTTTGAGTAGAGGAGTGATACTATGAGACAACAAAAGAATGATACAAGAATTGGAAAGCAAACAAGGCAAGGTTGGGATTGGATAAGTGGAGAAGAATATAAGAAAGCTCTTTGTATGCTACATACTTATGTATTTGAAGCAGATTTTGTAAGCAATACATTCTATTCAGCAAAAGATAACTGGGAAGATATCTTTGATGATATGCCAAGTAATTATGAAGAATTATATGAAAGAGCATATGAGCGTTGTCATCTAGATGATAGAAGACGAATTGAAGAAACTTTTTCAAAAGAAGCATTACAGCAGGCATGGAATCGAGGAGAGAAAAAATGTAGTTTAGAATGTAGACTTCAAATAAAAGGTGTTTATACTTGGTTTTATTGTGCTGTCATTCTTTATGGAGATGATAGAGGACAATTAAAAGGCGTCATTGGATGTGGAAGAGATCGTAATACAAGAAAAGAAAAAGAAGCTCTGATCTATCATCAAGCGACTCATGATGATTCGACAAATATTTGGAATTGGCGTGCAGGAGCTGAAATATTAGAAGATTATATGGCATTAGAAGTTACTTCTCAAGCAGCTTTTGTTTTAATTCGCATTATGGATTTTAAAGAGATCAATGATGAATATGGATATATGATTGGGGAACAGATTTTAAAAAAAGTAGCCCACATTTTGGAAGAGATGATACCAGAAGAAGCCTATTTGATTCGATATAAGGGAGGAGCCTTTGTTCTATTTATGGAGATTGATAATACAGAACAAATACGACAGCTTCTTAATCAAATTCAATATCGGATGTTAGAGTCTTTAAATGTGCAAACAGTAGATGGTGAGATTAAAGTAAAGATTATTATGGGAATCTCTTTATATCCAAAACATGGAAAAACAACATATCGCTTGTTAGAATGTGCCAATTATGCTGTTCATTCTATTCAGTGCAAATGTCAAGCGCATCATTCCTATGCTCTTTATGATCGAGTGATGGAAATAAAAGAACAACCAAGACAAGTTTTAAGAGAAGAAGATGTACTTCGTTGGGAAGATATAGACGATATTGTCTATGTAAGTGATCCAATTACCCATGAACTTTATTATGTAAATAAAGTAGGAAGGGAATATTTTGGAATGAATCAATGTGATTATCAAGGAAGAAAATGTTATGAAGTATTTCAAGGAAGACCTTCTCCTTGTTCCTTTTGTAAGAAAGGACAATTAAAAGAAGGAGAGAGTATTCTTTGGGAACATCAAAATGAAAAATTAAATTGTAAGTTTTTAGTGAGAGATAAGCTGATAAAAAGAGGTGGAAAATTGCTACACGCAGAGCTTGCAATTGATATTAGTAATAAGGAAAATTAGGAGGAAGTATGGCAACGATTCGACCATTTTATTGTGTGCGACCAAGACAGGATATGGCACAGCTTGTAGCAGCACTTCCATATGATGTATATAACCGAGAGGAAGCTGTGGAAGTTGTAAAAGATGCACCAAAATCTTTTTTAAATATTGATCGTCCAGAAACGCAGTTTCCGATAGAAACAGATATGTATGGACAACAAATTTATGAAAAAGCAAGACAGCTTTTAGATGAATGGATATTAGATGGGACATTTATGAAAGAAGACACGAGATGTTATTATCTGTATGAATTGACGATGAATGGACGTTCTCAAACAGGAGTTGTAGCTTGTGTATCCATTGACGATTATGAAAATGAAGTTATTAAAAAGCATGAAAACACAAGAAGAGAGAAAGAAGAAGATCGTATTCGACATGTAGATGTCTGTAGTGCTCAAACAGGACCTATTTTTTTAGCTAGTAAAGACGATCAGGAGTTAAATGAGAAAGTCATACAATGGAAAGAGCAAGAAGCTCTTTATGACTTTATCGCAGAAGATGGGATTCGACATCGTGTCTTTCGGATAGATGGAGAAGTGGAAATTTCTTATCTAACGAATCATTTTGCGAAGATTCCTGCTCTTTATATTGCAGATGGACACCATAGAACAGCATCAGCAGTTCGTGTTGGACAAATGCGAAGAAAATTACATAAAAATTATACGGGAGAAGAAGAATTTAACTACTTTTTATCGGTTATTTTTCCGGAAAATGAATTAAAAATCTTTGATTATAATCGTGTCGTTTGTGACTTGAATGGAAAGACAAAAGAGGAATTTTTAGACGAACTTTCAAAGTGTGTAACAGTAGAAGAGAAACCAGAAAGAGTAAAACCAGTAAAAAAAGGGCAGTTTGGTATGTATTTAGATGGTAGGTGGTATCAATTGACCTATCCACAAGAACATATTCCAAATGATGTTGTAGAGCAGTTAGATGTTTCTTTGTTACAAAATGGAATATTAGAACCAATTTTAGGAATTATCGATCCAAAAACAGATGATAGAATCCAGTTTGTTGGAGGAATTCGAGGGCTAGAAGAATTAGAGCGTCTTGTGGATCAAGGACAGGCAGTAGCCTTTTCTATGTATCCAACAACAATGGAAGAACTATTTGCAGTTGCAGATAACCAAAGGCTTATGCCACCAAAATCTACTTGGTTTGAGCCAAAATTAAGAAGTGGATTATTTATTCATCAAATAGAAGAAGTGTAAGTAAGAAAAATATAGCGATATAAACTGCAAATTACCAACAAAGTGTAATTTGTTAAAAACAATGGAAAGTTGTAAAGAGTATGCAAGTTACACTTTGTTATAAGTGGAATTTGTGAATATAAAGAGAGAGAAACAAGAGAAAAAGACATATAAGGAGGTTTCTATGGGGGAAAGACTACAAGGAATATGGAATCAGGAAGAAATTTATGCTGTTGAAAATGGATTACATGATAATCCACATCATATTTTAGGCATGCAAAGACAAGAAGATACTGTCTTTATTAACGCTTATTTTCCAAATACAATTGGAATGAAATGTATTTCTAAAAAAACAAAAGAAGAAAGACAAATGCAAGCCATAGATAGCTATGGGTTTTATTCCGTTGAGTGGAAAGAAAATGAGCCATATTTATTAAAGGCAGAATTTGAGAATGGAGATAGCTATTGTTATCAAGATGCCTATGGGTTTCACTCTTTGATAACAGCAGAAGATATTGAGCAGTTTCAAAAAGGACAACACTATCAAATCTACCAATTATTAGGGGCACATAGACGAAGTATAAAAGGAGTAAAAGGAGTTCTCTTTGCAGTTTGGGCACCAAATGCAACAAGAGTGAGTGTAGTTGGTGATTTTAATCTATGGGATGGAAGACGACATCCAATGCGACGCGTGCCAAATAGTGGAGTGTTTGAATTATTTATTCCTGATATCGAGGAAGGAGCTTTGTATAAATTTGAAATCCGTTCTCCTTATGGAGACGTTTTCCTAAAAGCAGATCCTTATGCAAACTCTGCTCAGCTTCGACCAGAAACTGCTTCTGTTGTTACTGATTTACAGGGATTTGAATGGAACGATAAGACATGGTTACGAGAAAGAAAAAGGGGAGATACCTTAAAAAAACCAATTTCTATTTATGAAGTTCATTTAGGTGGATGGAAACGACCAGAAGATGGAAGAGAATTTTATAATTACAAAGAATATGCACATCTTCTAGCAGATTATGTAAAAGAGATGGAGTATACCCATATTGAACTTTTACCAATTATGGAACACCCTTACGATCCTTCTTGGGGATATCAAGTAACAGGTTATTATGCACCAACAGCTCGCTATGGAACACCAAAAGATTTTATGTATTTTGTGAATTACATGCACGAACAAGGGATTGGAGTTATTTTAGATTGGGTTCCAGCTCATTTTCCAAAAGATGCCTTTAGTCTTGGGCGATTCGATGGTTATGCCGTTTATGAGCATGAAGATCCAAGAAAAGGGGAACATCCAGAGTGGGGAACGTATATTTTCAACTATGGGCGACCAGAAGTTAGCAACTTTTTAATTGCCAATGCTCTTTATTGGCTCAATGAATATCACGTTGATGGAATCCGAATGGATGCAGTTGCTTCTATGTTATACTTAGATTATGGAAGAAAAGAAGGAGAGTGGATCCCGAATCAATATGGTGGAAATGGCAATTTAGAAGCGGTTGGCTTTTTAAGACATTTAAATAGTATCATGGAAAAGAGAAAAGATGGAACGATTATGATAGCAGAAGAGTCTACGTCATGGCCATATTTAACAAGAAAAGTGGAAGAACCAGAAGGTATGGGATTCCAGTACAAATGGAATATGGGATGGATGAATGATTTTCTAGATTATATGAAAACCGATCCATTATTCCGAAAGTGGAAACATAATCAACTGACATTTAGTATGGTATATGCGTATAGTGAAAATTATATTTTAGTGTTATCCCATGATGAAGTTGTCCATGAAAAAAGCTCTATGATTCAAAAAATGCCCGGAGATATGGAACAAAAATTTGCAAATCTTAGAGTCGCATATGGATATATGATGACGCATCCAGGGAAAAAATTATTATTTATGGGACAAGATATTGCACAGTTCTCAGAATTTGATGAAAAGAAAAGTGTAGATTGGGATATTCTTCAAAGAGAAGAACATAGTAAGTTACAACATTATTATAAAGCCCTCAATCACTTATATCAAATAGAGCCAGCTCTTTCTATGTATGATACAAGTGAGAAAGGTTTTGAATGGATCAATGCAATTTCTGCCAATGAAAGTATTCTTGTATTTACAAGAAAGGCAAGAAAGAAAAGTGATTTACTCCTTGTTGTTTGTAATTTCACACCAGTTCTTCATAAAAATTATAAAATAGGCGTTCCATATAAAGGGACATATAAAGAGATTTTTAATAGTGATAAGAAAGAATTTGGTGGCTCTGGCTTTAGAAATATAAGAGCAAAAGAGAGTAAGAAAGAAGAGTGTGATGGTAGAACAGAATCCATAAAAATTACAGTGCCACCACTTGGTATCAGTATTTTTAAATACGAAGGAAAAGAAAGAAAAAAATAGGAATATGATAAAAAATAATGCGTATTGGAAGAGATTGACTTTTTCCAATACGCATTTTTATATGGTAGCAAATTTTTATGAAATAGAGGATGAATGTAAGGTAAGACTGATACTTGCATTCAAAAAAGGATATTGTTATAATGGCAAAGTATTTTATCGTCAAAATAGGAGGTAGGAACGTGAAACAAAAGACAATAGAAAAAACACTAAAATATGCAGACAAATTATTGGATTGGATTGTCCAAAAAGTTGGAGATCTGGCACTTTGCGTTTTCATTATTGTAGTTGGATTTAAAATTGTTGCATTTATAAAAAAGATGTTAAAGAAAGGCTTTCAACGCCATAATATGGATCCAAGTGTTGCTAGCTTTTTGGTATCCTTTGTCGATATTGGATTGAAAACGATTTTATTAATATGGTGTATCGGCATTTTAGGTGTGGAAATGAGTTCTGTTATTGCTATTCTTGGTTCTGCCAGCATTGCAATTGGTTTAGCCGTACAAGGAAGTCTTTCTAACATTGCAGGTGGAGTGTTGATTTTACTCTTAAAACCATTTCAAGTTGGAGATTATATTATAGAGGATAATAAGAAAAATGAAGGAACTGTTGTAGCAATTGATATTTTTTATACAAGACTTCATACAGTGGATAATAAAACGGTTGTTATTCCAAATGGAATTTTAGCCAATAGCAGTTTAACAAATGTTACAAGACAGGATAAACGAAGAATTGATATCTTTCTTGGCATTTCTTATGATGAAAGTATTGTGAAAGTAAAAGCATTGTTGGCAAAAATTATTGAAAGAGAAGAAAATATTTTACAAGATGAAGAGAGTGAAGTCGTCATTTTTGTAAATGATTTTGAAGAGAGTACAGTAAGTATTGGAATACGAGCATGGGCACCAATGGACTTATATTGGAAAACGAGATGGAGTTTATTAGAGCATATTAAAGAAGAGTTCGACCGTGAAAATATATCTTTCCCATATAACCAATTAGATGTTCATGTTGTGTCAGACAATGGGAAAAAAGAGATTGTTTCATAAAGAGGATATTATGATAATTGCATACCCAAATTACTTAAAAGATTTTATATGTAGTGGAGAACATTGTAAAGATACATGTTGTCAAAGTTGGGAAATTCAGATTGATAACCCAACATGGAAAAAGTATCAAACCTTTTATAAAGAAAGGGAAGATTGGTGGAAAGGGAAATTAAATAAAAAAGAGAAAAGTCTTATTTTTAAAAATGGAAAGTGTCAATTTTTAGATTGCAATGGACTTTGTCAGATTCAAAAACAATATGGATTTTCAAGTCTTTGTAAAACATGCAAAGAGTATCCGAGACATTTGGAGATTTATGGAGAGCGAAAGGAGTGGACTCTTTCGTTATCTTGTCCAGAAGTGGCAAAACTTGTTTTATTGCGAAAGGAGAAAGTTCAATTTTTATCAAAGGAAAAAGAGGGAGTATCTCCTTATGAAGAAGAACTATCCAAAAAAGAAATAGCATTTTATTGTGACATTCGAGAGAAGTTTTTAGAAATCCTCCAAGATAGAGCGTGTTCCATCAAAGAACGAATTGCTTCCATTCTTGTTTTATCGCATGATATAGAAAATAAGATAAAACGAGGCGATTATGAAGCTGTAAATCGTATATTTGCAAAGTATCAAAGGGAAAAAGAAACAGGGAAATTAAGTAGGAAATTTACAGCTTATGAAGTGGAATCAGATATAAAAGAAGCGTATGTAAAAACTTGTATGCAGCTTTTACAAGAAATGGAACCAATCGATAGCAAATGTATGCAAATCATTGATACAGTTGTAAAGGAACTGGATAAGAGTAAAGAAGAGCAGAATAAAGAGCAGAATAGAAGCAATTTCCCTATAGAAGAAGAGCTCTTTTATGAAAACCTAATGGTATATTTTATATCCGTATATGTCGTTGGAGCAGTTTATGACGAAGAATTGGAATCGAAAGTAAAGTTAGCTATTTTTAGCTATTTGATCATTGGACAAGTAGCACAGTGGCTAGGTGAACAGGAAGCAGTGATAGAGTTTGTTTGGAAATATTCAAGACAGTTAGAACATTCTAGCCAAAACTTGGAATGGTTAGAAGAAATATTACAAACAGAACACGCTTTTTCCTATAAAAGTTTATTATCCTGTACTCTCTCTTAAAGGAGATGATAAAGAAAGCTAGATGATGCCTGTTTTCAATGAAAAACAAACTTGATTATTTAATCAAAACGTTTTACAATAGAAAACATAAAATACTGCAAGATAGGTATAGATTCTTGCAAGAAAAAGAGAGTGGAAGAAGAGAATGAAAAAAGCGTTTTTGTATGGAATTTTATCATCTGCATTTTTTGCATTTACCTTTTTGTTAAATCGCAGTATGAATTTAAGTGGAGGACATTGGATTTGGGGAGCATCGTTACGATACTTCTTTTCCTTACCAATTTTATTTGTTATCGTAGCATTGCGAGGTAATATGAATCAGTTATTACAAGATATGAAAAGAAAACCAAAGGAATGGATTATATGGAGTACCGTTGGGTTTGGATTCTTTTATGCACCGCTAACATGGGCATCTGAGTTTGGAGAGTCTTGGTTAATTGCTTCTCTTTGGCAGCTTACTATTGTAGCAGGGATATTTTTAAACCCACTTTGGGGAAAGAAAATTCCACTAAAAAGTCTTGGAATGACTATAATTATATTAATTGGTGTTATGTTCATGCAATGGGAAAATATGAAAAGTGGAGTGAACCAAAGAGAAATTATGATCTGTCTTCTCTTAATTTTCATTGCAGCAGTTGCCTATCCACTTGGGAATCGTAAAATGATGGATGTATGTGAAAAAGGATTAGAAACACCAGAACGTGTTCTAGGGATGACAATTTGTAGTGTACCATTTTGGATTATTTTATCCATTTATGGGGCGCTCAAACATGGAGTTCCAAGTATGAATCAAAGTATTCAAGCACTTTTTGTCGCTATTTTTTCTGCAGTTATTGCGACACTATTATTTTTCCAAGCAACGAATATGGTAAAGCATAGTCCAAAGCAGTTATCTATGGTAGAAGGGACAATAGCAGGAGAAGTCTTATTTACACTAATTGGAGGCATTTTCTTTTTACATGATGGATTACCAACTGGCATACAAGTAGTTGGAATTATTTTAATTGTTTTTGGAATGTTATTAAATTGCAAAGTAGCAGCACAAGAATAAAGAAATAAAAATAGAAGAATTAAAACAATAAAAATACATATAAGAAAAGCAGTAGCTATTAGGAAAATATTCCCTTGGCTACTGCTTTTTGTACATTATTTATCAAAATCAATGCGATATGTTTCATCGCCATGTGTAATCGTTAAAATAGATAAATTAAAATTATCTTCCATAATCGTAACCTGATACTCGAACACGTCATCGTTTTGTTGTTTGGATAAGAGAAGATAAGTTCCATCTTCTTTTTCTTCAATTTCATCACAAATATCATTATAAATGGCTTCTCCATTTATTTCACATGGATAACCAGAGTCTTTGATTTTTTGTTCAATTGCTTCATAGATTTCATTCATAATTAACGTTCCTTTCTATCGAATCTAAAGTGTAAAGAAGTAAAACTTTCTTTATAGCTCACTTCTATTTCAATCCTTTTATTTCAATTCGAGTTTATTGTAGCATAGATTTTAAGATTTGGAAATATAGCTTTTCCTTCCTAAAGTTTTTGATAACCAATAACCGACAAAAAGACCAAGGAAAGCACCAGCTATGACATCAGTTGGAAAATGAACACCAAGATATATTCTTGAGAAGCCAACGAGGATGGCAAAAATGAGAGCAGGTATTCCATATTGTTTGGGACAACAAAAAAATAGAATAGAAGCTACAGCAAAAGCAGCCGTTGTATGTCCAGAAGGGAAAGAATAATCACGCGGCTGATGTGTAAGGGTAACAAGAGTATTTAAAAGATGATAAGGACGTGTTCTGGCAAAGTATGGTTTCAATAGTAAGTTTGTAAGAGTAGAGCAAATGGCTAAAGAAAGAGACGATAGATAGCCAATGGATCTTGTTTTTTTGAAAAATAGGAGAATGATACAAGTGAGAATAGAGAGTAATCCTTTGTTTAATAGAAGAGAACAAAGCTGCATGATTGGCGTAAGCCAAGAAGTTCGGATATTTTCTTGTATCCAAAGTAAAGTAAATTCATCAAAATGTTGTATAAAAGATAGCATAGTTACAATCCTTTCTAAAAGAGATAAAGCTATATGTTATAGGATATACTTTTTTGAAAAGTGATATTCTTCTTATTGTAACTCTAGAAAATATATCATTTTCATCAAGTAAGATTCTAAGGTAACTGAATAAAAAATACGTATTGCAAAGAGGAAAGCTAAACAATACGTATTTTTATACAAAATTTTTGTAAGAAGTTTGTTGGAAGAGAGTAAGTTATTTGGCTTTTACTTCTTTCCAAAGGGCATTATAAGTAGCATCCATATCATCACCTAAAAATTGGAATGTTTCACAATTTTTTAATTCGGATAGATCAGGGAAGGCAATTGTACTATTTTTAATATCTTCATCTTCAATTAATTCTCTTGCTCCTTCGTTTGGAGTAGAGTAAGTAATGTATTCGAAGTTTTTAAGCGCAATATCAGGACGGCATAAGAAGTTTAAAAACTTCTCAGCATTTTCTTTATTCTGTGCATTTTTTGGAATAACCCAAGAATCAAACCAAATGTTACTTCCTTCTTTTGGAATTACATACTCAAGATTAGGATTTTCTCTTTGGGTATAAATAGCTTCACCAGAATAAATAACTCCAATCGCTGCTTCATTTCCAATCATTTTATCACGAACTTGATCAATGACATAAGCCTGTATAAGAGGTTTTTGTTTGATTAATAGATCTCTTGCCTGTTTTAACTCATCAATATTCGTTGAATTGAGAGAGAAGCCGAGAGATTTTAGAGCAACTCCAAACGCATCACGGACACTATCTTGCATTAAGATTTGCTCCTTATATTTGGAATCCCAAAGAATTGACCAACTATCTACTGGTTCATCGACCATTGTCTTATTGTAGAGAATTCCAACAGTTCCCCATGTATAAGGAACCGAGTATTCATTTGTTGGATCAAATTGTTTGGATTGATCTAAGTAGGTTTGTCCAATATATTTGATGTTTGGAACATTATCAAAATTAATTTTTGCAAGTAAATCGTTGTCAAGCATACGTTTGATCATATAATCGGATGGACATACAAGATCGTAAGCAACAGCACCAGCCTCTACTTTTGGATACATCGTTTCATTGGTATCAAATTCATCATAAATAACTTCAATTCCAGTCTCTTTTGTAAATTGTGTAAGGACATCTGGATCGATATATTCTCCCCAGTTATATACAACAACTTGTTCAGAGTGCATAGAAGAAGTATTTGCTCGGTATGCAAAAAAGCTTCCGATACAAAGAATAATAACCATACAAACAGCTAAAATTTTCTTCAATGAGCCTTCTTTTGAGAAAGAAAGACCGTCTTCGGTTTCCTTTTTTTTAGGAGCATAGTTTACGATGAGAAGAAGGAGTAGTACAGCACCAAACATTAACGTGGAGAGTGCGTACATTTCAGGTTTAATCCCTTTCTTAACTTCTGTATAAATTTTAGTAGAAAGGGTATCAACGCCAGCTCCTTTTGTAAAATGGGTAATAACAAAGTCATCCAGTGACATCGTAAAAGCCAATAAAAATCCTGATAAAATTCCCGGTGCAATATCAGGAATAATTACTTTAAAATAAGCATAAATAGGAGAGGCTCCAAGATCAAGGGCAGCCTCATATGTGTTTGGATTCACTTGGCGGAGTTTTGGCATAACACTTAATACAACATATGGTATATTAAATGTAATATGTGCTAGTAAAATCGTTATAAAACCAAAAAAACTAGAAGGAGTTCCTGTCACCTTACTGTAAAAGTTACCAACGGCAATAAATAACAGCATAAGAGAAATACCAGTTACAATTTCAGAATTCATCATTGGAATGTTGTTGACTCCAAGCATAAAGGAACGCCCTTTATTTTTCATATTTTGAATTCCAATCGCTGCCATTGTTCCGATAATAGTGGCGATCACGGCAGATAAAATAGCAATGATTAATGTCGTCGATAACGCATTTAAAATTTGTTCATTTTGAAAAAGTTGGTGGTACCATTTTGTCGTAAAGCCACCCCATTTTGAACGAGTTTTTGAGTTGTTAAAAGAAAGTACAACTAATGTAAGAATTGGGGCATAAAGTAAAATAAAAATAAAGAGAAGATAAAATCGTTTGATGTATTTTCTCATAGTAAGGCACCTCCTTCTCCATCTTTATCATATTTAAACATAACTATCATACTGAATAAAATAAATACCATAAGAACAAGAGAAAGACCAGAGCCAACATGCCAATTACTTCCTTGTGTAAATTCTTGCTCAATGACATTACCGATTAATAAAATTTTGCTTCCACCAAGCATCGTAGAAATAACAAAAGTAGTAAGAGATGGGATAAAAACCATCATAACACCACTCATAACTCCTGGCATACTAAGAGGAAAGATAACTTTAAAAAATGTTTGTGCTTCATTAGCCCCTAAGTCTCTAGAAGCATTCACAACATCTTTATCTAGCTTAATTAATACATTATAAATTGGCAATACCATAAATGGTAGAAAATTATATACCATACCTAAAACAATGGCATAAGGTGTATTAATAATATTCAAAGTAGGTAAATGTAAAAATTGTAAGATACTATTAATCACCCCTGTTTTTTCTAATAAAGTTTGCCAAGCCAATGTTCGAAGTAAAAAGTTCATCCACATTGGCAATATGAAAATGAGTACAATAAATCCTGTTTGATTCATTTTCATATTGGATAAAATCATAGCTAAAGGATAAGCTAAAATTAAACAGATTATAGTTGCAATGATAGAAAGCAATAGAGCAAGCCCTAGTGCTTTTGCATTATCTGGTTTTGTAATTTGCATAACATTATATAAGGTAAAAGCTCCATTTTTATCAGTAAAGCCATAATATACAATGATTCCAAGAGGAATTAAAATAAAAGCCAAAGACCAGATAAAATAAGGAGTTGCAAGCCATTTCTTTTTATTCATCGATTGTAACAGCCTCCTCATCTTCAGATTCTGGTTTATTCATAATTTGAATATCAAATGGAACGACTTTAATGCCTACTTTTGTACCAACAGGAACGAGATCTGTACTGTGTACGAGCCATTCATAACCATTTGCCATAACGTCCATTTCATAATGCACACCTTTAAAGATTAAAGAAGTAACGACACCTTGGATAGTTCCAGCTTCTGGCGCTACGAGATCCACATCTTCTGGTCGAATTACGACATCAACAGGTTTGTTACGTCCAAAGCCTTCATCAACACAGGCAAAGCGAGCGCCTAGAATTTCAACGATACGATCTTCAATCATTGTTCCTGGAATAATGTTACTGTCTCCAATAAAGTCTGCTACAAAAGCATTTTCAGGCTCGTTATAAATCTTTTCAGGAGAACCAATTTGCTGAATATATCCTTGATTCATAACAACAATTGTATCAGACATAGTAAGAGCTTCTTCTTGATCGTGTGTAACATAGACAAAAGTGATACCAAGTTCATTTTTCAAACGAACAAGTTCATATTGCATATCTTGACGAAGTTTTAAATCAAGAGCGCCAAGAGGTTCATCTAATAATAAAACTTTAGGTTCATTGACAATAGCACGAGCAATGGCAATACGTTGTTGTTGACCTCCACTTAAAGAATTAGGATAACGATTTCCATATCCATCTAAGTTGACAAGTTTTAGGGCGTAATTGATTTTATCTTGAATATAAGCCTTACTTTTCTTTTTTATTTTTAAACCAAACGCAATATTTTCTGCAATGGTCATATGAGAAAATAGTGCATACTTTTGGAAAACAGTATTCAATTGTCGATGGTTTGGAGGCAAATTGGTAATATTTTGCCCATTAAAAATAACTTGTCCTATGTCAGGAGATTCAAAACCACCAAGAATACGAAGGGTAGTCGTTTTTCCACAACCACTTGGTCCAAGTAATGTTAAAAATTCATTTTCACGAATATATAAATTAAGTTCATCAAGAATTAAATTGCCACCATAGGACTTGCTAATATTAACTAAATCAATTAATTTATTGTTTTCCATCGTAAACCTCCAAGTTGTTAAAAATTAGGTGGGGTACTTACCCAGAGGATTTTAGCCCCATTTTTTCCACAACATGTTAAATAATGTTGTTTATCTGCTTTATAATAAAAGGTTTCCCCTTTTGATGCTTTATATTTCTTTGAACCTAAATGAATCATAATACTTCCAGATAATACATAGCCAAACTCTTCTCCTTCATGAGGAGCATCGATATAAGTAGAACCACCAGCTTCTAATGTAAGAAGAATCGGTTCCATCTCATTTTTTTGTGCATTTGGAATAATCCACTCAATTGTATTATGTAATTCACTATCTGTCTTTTCAAAAAAATCTTCTTTCTTAAATACGACTTTTTGTTCTTCTTCTTCTTGAAAAAATTCTTTTAAATCTGTTCCAAGACATTGTAAAATATCGATAAGTGTAGAGATAGAAGGGGACGTAAGATCTCTTTCTATTTGTGAAATAAATCCTTTTGATAGTTCACAGCGATCAGCTAGATCTTCTTGTGTAAGACCATTGAGAATGCGTAGTTCTTTTATCTTGCTTCCAATTTCCATTTTCTACCTCCTTTTTTAGTTAAAATAAACTGAAAGTTTAGTTTTACTAAACCAACAGGTTTTATTATACACCATTTTTCTACATAGTCAACTTAGAAATTGTTGAAAAGAAGAAAAAATGTGAAATCTATGTGAAAAAAATGTGAAATCTAGCTTTTCTTCACAATTTAGACTTATTTTTCTCATATAGTAAAAAGGATTGTCATTAGCCCCCCCTATAAAAGGA
>JADIML010000297.1 GCA_017694765.1 Candidatus Scybalomonas excrementavium | reverse complement strand
TTATCACCTCAATAAGATTGTATCATAATCTATGAATAACTTCTATATTTTTATAGATATTTATAGATTTATATTAACTGTTAGTTACCCCCTTAATATAAATTTTATCTGATAAATGACTTGTTATTTGTTAGTTATCTTTATTGTATCATATATTCATGTTAAAAACAAATATAAGAAGTAGAAAAATTACATTAAAAAATGCAAATAATTTTATAATAAGTACATTATTTAACAGCATAAAAGTTTAAGACGGATGTAAATCAGGTTTGAGTAAGAAAATATATATTATAAGTGAAGTAGTAAAAGAAGTTATACAAAGTATCCAAAAAGGAGACGACTTTATAAATTTTATTTTATAAAATAAATATACAAAATAATTACCAATTAATAAATATAAGGAAACAAACAGGAAGAGAGAATGTATATGAAAAAATGGAAGAAAATAATAAAGGTGATAGTAATTAGTAGTTGTGTAGCAGGAGTTCTAGTTGGTTGTTCTAATGAGTCTGAAGAAGCAAAGAGTACAGAAAAACAGAAAGTATTGAGTAATGTAACTTCTCAAGAAGAGGAGAATCAGGAAAATCAAATAAGTGTGCAAGCGAATACAGGATATAATCAAGCCCTTGTAGGAGCCGATCAAGTTCGTACTGCATTAGATGGATCACATAATCAGATAATAAAATTTGATACAACAGATGGATCTTCTATTTCTGCTATGGATGCAATAATCGGAAGTTTAGTTACATTAGATCCAAAGCATAAGAATATTTTAATGGTAGATTTTCAGTATTATAATAATTCAAATGAGTCTTATTCATGGATGATACCTTGGAGTATTCAAGCGTTCCAAAATGGGATTGAATTACAACAATCAATTGAATTTAGTCTTCAAGTAGATTCAAGTGAGACATTTACGGATGTAATGCCAGGAGCTACCTTATCATTTGCTCTTGCTTATGAATTAAGAGATGCAAATGCACCAGTTATTATTCAAGTGAAATCAAATAGCAATCTTTTTTCAGATGATAATAATATGATGCAAGTAGAATATGATGTAGCAAAAATAAGACGGTATTATTCAGAACAAATAGATGCTGCTACTCAAGAAGCCGAGGAATCAGAAAAGGAAGAGAGTGGAGCCTTGATACAGAATGAAGAACAAGCACTTGAATATTTGAAAAAATACTTAGAGGATAACAATGCTTATATCCCAGGACACATAGAGTTTGATGGTCTGACAGAGCAAGGTTACAATTTCCATGGATATGATGATATGGGAGATCATATTGCCACAAGTTTTTGGTATGCAGTATCAAAGGACGGAAAAATTTACGATGGAGTCATGGGAAACTATGTGGATGCTATAGAATCTGATACATCAATAGAATATATTTTGCCATATTCAGATTCACAATATTATACATATGATGAAGTAAGTCAGTTATCATTGGAAGATTTAAGAATCGCTAGAAATGAAATTTTTGCTCGGTATGGGTATATTTTTAGGGATGAAGGACTAAAAGAGCATTTTGAACGTTGTTCTTGGTATGTTCCAACAGGAATGAGTAGTGAAGAAATAGAAAGTTCGCTAAATGACTTTGAAAAGCAAAATCTCCAGTTAATTAAACAATGTGAAAATGAATAAAAGTATTTCATTAGAAGACGAAAATAAACTAGATTTTTTATAAAATAATAGAAGTCAACTTATGAATATAATAAAGTGAAAGAATTTGATGTTTATTGTATCAATAGAAACAGAATCTAATTTCATAAAAAATATACCATAATTTTAGTGGTAAATTTAAAATATATATTCACTGGAGGAGAATAAAATGAAAAAGAAACAAAAGATTGGAATTTTAATATTTATTTTGATGTTACTATTTCAATGGGACTATGCAAAACCTGTATTTGCAGAAGAAAAGAAAGAAGTATTGATTAATCAGATCAACACGGTGGATTCCGATACGCTGACGTATACGGCTACAACAGGTGGAAGGTTGGAAATAATTGTACCACTTGCATATGCTAGCCAAAATGGAAATTGGTCTGTATCGTTAGAGGGAAATCAATATTACAAAACAGGGAAATATTCTTCTTATGATGTTATGGAAGATAAAGCAGTGTTAGTCGCTTATGTTCCAGCAGGTACGTATGAATTAGACTTTAGTGGAAAAGCTGTTTGTCAAATTAATTTTATTGTAGATAGTATCAATGATGAAATAGAAAATAACGATAGTTTTGATACAGCGAATCAACTATATTTAAATTTGAATAAAAATGGGATATGTGAAGGGCAGGACTATTTTAAGATTGAAGTTATGAAGCCAGGTTTACTCTCTTTTCAAGTAAAA
Organism: Candidatus Scybalomonas excrementavium; assembly: GCA_017694765.1. Taxonomy (GTDB): domain Bacteria; phylum Bacillota; class Clostridia; order Lachnospirales; family Lachnospiraceae; genus Scybalomonas; species Scybalomonas excrementavium. The sequence goes on along the minus strand of JADIML010000297.1, from coordinate 4,514 downwards.
GGGACGCCACTATTATCTTATAGCAAAGCAAGCATTACAGTATATAAAAAAGAACTCGATGGTAATTTATCAAAAGTATTAAGTGACTCTTCTAGATATTCTGATTCTAGTTTTACATTATCAACACGGCGTATTTCTGTAACAGAAGGAACATATTATATTAAGTTAGATTATTCTGGATATAAGTATTCATATGTCTTACATAATACTTTTGTTGAAGCAAATACCGGAAATTATGAAATCGAAGATAATAATGTTCCAATATCAGCAACGGATATTATGCTGAATACAGAGATAAATGGGAACTTAGAATCAAAAGAAGATATTGATTGGTATCATATTAAGAATGCAACTTCTCAATTATTACAAGTAGTTCTAGGTACAGAACGAGAAACCAAGAAAGCAGTTTATGATGTAACTTTATATAAGCTAGAAAATAATGAATATAAAGAAGTGGATAACTTTGTATCAATAACGAATAATGTAGCACATTATGGAGAACAAATTTATGCCGAAGAAGGAGATTATTATATAAAAATAAAAAAAGGAAAAGCTAGCATTGATAATATCACATTATCAAATAAAGATTATACGATTAAAGTTAATACAAAAACCATTTCATTTTCAAAGCCAACAATAACATTAGAAAAAAGTAATGTTGATACAATTACAGTTACTACAAATGCATTTGAGACATTTACAACAGGGATGGAACTTTATGAAAAAGTTGGAGATGGACAATGGTGGTTACAGGGTACCTATCAAAATAATAAATTTCAAGTGCAAATAGGAGCATTAGGAGTACAATGTTCTTATAAAGTAAGACCTTATTATTTTAATAAAGAAACAGGGAAAACGGTGTATGGAGAATTTTCAGATATACAAAGTATTACATTGGATGCTTTGAAAATACCTACGATAGGTATTACGCGAACAGATTTTAACAAACTTACATTATCATTAAAAAATATTGATAAAAAAGCAAATAAGATAGAAATATATGAAAAAGTGGGAAATGGCACATGGAAATTAAAGAAGACATTAACAAAAAGTGCTCAAGAATATGGAATAGCATTAAAAAATGTTGGAAAAACATATTCTTATAAAATAAGGATAAGATATAAAAGTAGTTGGGGAGGTTATTGTTATAGTGAATTTTCAAAAATAAATGCATTTACATTGCCAAAACAACTTCCAAAACCAAGTTTTAAAGTAGAGAAGCTCATATACCGATCATCATTGGCTTTCGATGTTATAGTAAAAAAGGCTGATTATGCTCAATATGTTGAAATAGCAATAAAAAGCGGTAATCAGTCATGGGAATATGGAGATATATTAAATTTAAAAAAATATGATACTTTAACTTGGTATTCATTAGTAAAAGGAACAAGATACTCAATAAAAATGCGCTCTTATCGTATCGTAGATGGAAAAAAAGTTTATAGTCCTTGGACGGATACTAAACTTGTAGTTCGATGACTATAAGTAGAAAGATTTTATGAGGTAAGGATAAAAAAGAGGAAAAACAATGAAAAAGATAAGATATAAAGTAATTTTATTGATTGTAATATTAGTTTTAATCTCGATAGTAGGTTTTGTAATTTATCAGGGGTTAAGCGTAAAAGCAAAAGAGGGAATTATCATTGAGTATGGTTCAAGACCATCAAATGAGATAGAGACATATTTTGAAACTGGATTTTTAAGAAAAGATGAAAAAGTTGATATTTCTCAGCTTGATAATTTTGAAGTTGGGAAATATGAAGTGTTTTTATCAAACCATAAATTTAAAACTGAGGTAGAAGTTATAGATACGAAAAAACCAGTGATTGATTTAAAAGGACAGAAATTCTCAATTGAAATCAATCAGGAATTAAGAACAACGGATATTATAAATTCTATTTATGATAAATCAGGAATTAAAAATGTTGAATTTGATAATGGAATTGTTCCACAACCAGTGATAGAGGTTAATGAAAATTCAGTACCAGTTGCTAAAATTAGGTATGACAAAGAAGGAGAATATAGTAATTCCGTTACAGCATATGATAACAATGGAAACAGTATGAAACGAGTATTTACAATTACAGTATATCCTAATTATTTAGATCATGTTCAAGGCATTCGAGATTTAGAAATTGAGCAGGGTAGCAATATAGATTGGTTAGAGAATATTTCGTTTGATAATCGTGTTAATACAGTTTTGTATGATGATAGTGATGTCGATATAGAAACTCCAGGAGAATATGAATTAGTTTATACAATTATTGGAGATAATCATTCAGAAACAGAAAAGACTGTATCTGTTACGGTAATAAAAAAAGAAGAAGTAGTTGTGGAAGAAGATAGCAGTTCTAGCAGTAAGATAAGAAATGCTGATGAAGCTTGTGATTATATTAGAAAATTTGTAGTTCTAAATGGGGATTATGTTCCCCAATATATAGAATTTGACCATATGGATGAGTATGGATATGTAATTCATGGATATGATATTGTAGTCGATCATACAGCTACAAGTTTTTGGTATGCCGTCTCAGAAGATGGGCGAATTTTTGATGAGATATTTAGTGAATATGTAAATTAGAGATGACAGTGGAGGAGTAAAATGAAGAATTTAAAAAAATTATGGATCTGTTTTCTTATTGTAAGTATTATAGTGGGAAATAACTCTGTTTATGCGGCATCAAATGATGTAACCAATAGTAAAGCAGATAGTATGGAAGATATTATTTTTTATGCATCTACGTTACCATGTATTAATTTATATTGGGGAACAAAGAAATTGACATTTAGCAAAGAAACAAAAAGTATCATGGCAGTTATGTTAGATACATATAGTAAAAATCGTTTAAAAACTACCGTGACGAGTGTTAAAGGTAAAATGAAGTTATTATTTGGAACAGCATCAGGATTTTCAATAAAGAAAAGTCAAGTTTTTCCGTTTTCACTTCTTGAAAAAAAAGGGGATAAAGTTTATATTGCACCTGGTGAATGGGGAGATTCTTCTCCATCTCATATGATAAAGAAAATTACGAAAGTAGGAAATGGAAAATATAAATGTCTCGTTTATTATTATGTAGAGAATGAAGAGGGAGTAAGTTATATAGGGAATTTTACTTTCCGATTAAAAACAGCAAAAAATTCTTTTGGCTATATTATTACAGGAATGACTCAAAACACAAAATGTGGATATAGAAAATTAGTAGAAAAATATTAAAAAATAAATGTGCTATATAAAAATCATCGATAAGAAATTTCAATTTCTTATCGATGATTTTTATTATGGATGAAAAACTTTTTATTTGAATGAAAAAGTATCATTGTATTTTAGTATACTTCTGCACCAAATGGCATCAGTACCAGTTTGGGTAATTTGCATAAAAAACATATAAAATTACCAGAATAATCCATATAAAATCTAGTTTTATTCAAATTTATATTATAATATTATGATGGGATATTACTGTTATTATCTGATTGTGTGGTCTTCTAGGAGGGGGCTATGGATGTGTGAGGAAAACAACCTTATAAGTATCATGGAAAATTATAGGATGATTCCATATTTCGTTTCCTTACTAGCGATGTACATTTATAGAGCGATAGGAATCAAAAATTACAGAAACAGTAGAAAAAACTCTTCAAAATAGTAAGTATCAATGTTATAATAAGACTTTATATTGAAGGAGCATGTAGCATAGGGTGTAAAATTCGAACCCAGGAGAATGTGTTTTAAGAAGATAACAATCTATATAAGAGCGGATAGAGAGTAGTATTAGTATGAAGACAATTTTTATAGACAACCAATTTCAAGAAATTATTAATGACTTACAAGAAAATAAAAAAAGTGGAAATATTCATAAAGAAAAAGAATTGGCTGAAGTATTAGAGAAGAAGGCTAAGAAGGCTCAAAATTACTATGCCGAAGCAGTTTCTTATTACTATCATGCTCACTATTGGACTATGTCAAAAAAGCCATTGATAACAATTGAATATTGTCAAAAGGCAAAAAAAATATGTATGCAATATGAATATTATGATATCTATGTATTTGTTTGCATGGAAGAAGGAACAGCTAATGTATATTTAGATAGAAGGCAAAGTGCAATGAACTGCTTATTAGATTCTTACTATGTATCAGTGGAGAAACAGTTTATGGATATTCAAGGGCTTGTTTTAAACAATATTGGTGCTGTTTTTTACCATATAGAGAAATATGAAATTGCTTTAAAGTATTATAAGAAAGCTCATCGTATTCAAAAAAAATATTTATCAAATATTGAGACAGCAAAGGAAATTTTAGCAATCAATATTGCGAATACATATGTAAGATTGAAGCAATATGATAGCTTTAGAAAATGGGAAGAAGAAGAGATTTCTCAGTTAAAACGACAAACAATTCCTTTTGTTCGTGATAGTATGATGGTAAATCATATTTTGTTGGAAAGAAAAGTGGAAAAGAAAGAAGAAGTAAAACAAAAAATTCTTTGTTTTTTAGCATATATGGAACAACAACAACA
>JADIML010000296.1 GCA_017694765.1 Candidatus Scybalomonas excrementavium | reverse complement strand
GTATCCGAATTTACGCCCTCGGAGAGTTCTATCAAACGAAAGTAGATTACTATTTATAGTTTTCAAAATCGGACTCGTAGAACAGGGAATTAAACAAGATTTATAGATATTTATAGATTTTTGGCAACGGTAAGAAAAACTATAAGGAGATAGCAGAATGCAAAACAAAAAACTCATTGTATATGAGATTATAACAAAAGTCTTCCTATTTGAAGAGTTGACAGCAAAGCGAGCCAGTACAAGTATTCCGTATTTTGTAGATAGTATTTTAGTCAAGGATGATATTTACAAAGAGTTTCATGAAGAAAACAAACTAAAAGGTTACACAACAGATTTACTTTATCCAATGGAAAAAGATGGATTATATAAAAAACACAAAGTATATGCCTTCCGAATTCGAACATTGGATCAAAAGTTAGCAGAGTATTTGTTAGAGAATCTTTCCAATCATTCTACAAAAGAAATGAAAGGGTTAGTAGCTGAGATTTGTATAATTAAAAAAGGATTTTTTGAGAAGTTATATACGATAACACCAGTGATTGTAAAAACACAAGAACACTGCTATTGGAAAGAGTGTTTGTCACTTGAAGAATATGAGGAGCAATTAAAGAAAAATTTATGGAAGAAATATCGTAACTTCACAGGAAAGGAACCTGATGAAAGTCTACCAATTTGGGATAGTCTTGTTTTTAAAAATCAAGGAGTGATTCCATTTCCATATAAAAATATTATATTGCCAGGGGATAAGCTAGAACTTTTTATTTCCAATAATGAGCAAGCACAAGAAGTTGCTTATATGATGTTGGCAACGGGACTTGGAGATTTAAATAGTAGAGGGGCTTCCTTTATGGGATATCGCTATCTTTAAAGAAGAAAGATAATAGGATGCTCTATGTGAAGATAACAAGAACCGATTATGTTAGCAGGAGTTTAAGTTATCTGTCGAAGGAAATGAGAAATTCATAAAGAGTATTTTTATTGAAGTACAATATTAAAATATAACTTATATAGATAGGAGGTATAAAAGTAAAGAATGTTACAAGAATGTATTGATGTATTTAAAAATCAGTTACAACAACCGGATGGGGAAACGTTAATCCTTGATCAATATGTTCCTAAAGATGGAACTTATTATTTGATTACAAGAAAAGCAGAGCATACGTTTGAACTGGATGAACCTTTAGAGATTTCTTATGACAAAAAGAAAAAAGAAATCATAGGGGAAATGGACGAGCGGTACGAGTTTATGAAATTCCTAGATTATAATAGCAAGTTGCTAGAAATGAATAAACCAATTGATCCCAAAAAACAAATTCATTCCAATAATTATTTAACCTTCTTTGTAAAGAAAGATGCTTTAAAAGATGGAAAGGTTACAAAGGAGATTATAGAAGGCTATTATAAAATATTAGAAGATCTAACATTAAAGTATAAAAAAGGAAATGCAAGAAAAATATTTGATAAAACAGTAGAATTAATTGGAGAGTTAGATCGAGAATTTTTATTAGAAATAAAAGAGTGGATATCGAACTTCGATTTTTCAGAACTCCAATATTCTGATAAAAAAGATTATCTAAAGCTATTTTTCATATTAGAAGATAAAAATGCTACGAAACAATTATATGAGAAAGAAGGAAAACGGTACCTATTACCTAATATTTTTAATAGTAATGACTTTAATGTAGAAGTAGATGGAGAGATATGGGGACTTCCAAATGATAACTTAAACATGAATGGTAAGAAACCTTTTTTAGGACATTTGAGTCGAAATGAAAAAGTACCATGTTTGATTTCACAAGAAGATGCTTTGCTGCGTTCTCAATTTTTTGATTATTTAATGGGACTAGCTTCTATTGGGAAGTATAATGTCTATATTGATTTTGAGGGAAATAGAATTGATGCTTATCGAAGTGGAGAAAAACCACAGTCCATTGAAAATGGTTGTTTTCTACGGATTCAAAAAGGAAAAGAAGTGGAAATTCATCGAGTAGAGCAGGTTGTAAAATTTAATAGTAATATGAAGAAAACATTTAGTTATATCAACTATTTTGGATTAAAAAAAGAGGATATATTGACTCCAGAATCAGCAAAAACTATTGGTGACATAGAGTCTAAAATTAATATGATATTTTTTAATGGAAAGTTAACAAGCAATTATTTTACCGATGCGAAAGATATTACTTTATATGATTCTGTATTAAAACAGAGTATTTTAACAGCAAGAGATAGAATTTTTACTTATTTTCATACAAATCAAGAGGTAAAGCTAATAGGTATGATGAAACCTCTTATGTGGGATTTGATTCATAATGTTTTAACAGCAGAAGAAAATGACTTTGGAAAGAAAAAGAAGTTAAGAGAACAGCTTAATTTACGTTGGGCATTACTAAACTATTGGAATGATGAGAAGGAGGAGATCAAGATGCCAAAAGTACGACAAAGTGTTCGTGAAAAGATTAATAAAAAGGAAGATTGGGAGTTTACATTTAAGGAAGAGTATTATTATGCTGCTGGACAAGTGATTGCATACTTATTTTCACTTAGTAAAGCAAAGTCAGTTCCAGCATCGGAGATCAATCCATTTTTAAATGTCAAAAATAAAGAACAATTTTTGGAACGATTATTGCGTATTTATCAAAAATATAATTATAGTTTTGAACTTAAAAATCGTTTTCAAAGAACATTTGCAAGATTGCAACAGGTGAGAGAAGAATGGGAATTGGATAGAATTTGGCTTGTAGCAGGTTTTGCGGATGATAATTTATTTTACGAGAAATCAAAAGTAGAAAATAATAAAGATAGTGTAGAAAAAGTGGAGGAGGAATAATATTATGATGAATAAGAGAGTGTATGGAGTTTTAGGGATTTCTTCTATTATGTCTAATTGGAATGCAGATTTTACAGGATATCCAAAGAGTACAAGTGAAGGGAAAATTTTTGGAAGTGATAAAGCATTTAAGTATCCAATGAAGAAAATGTGGGAGCAACAGGGAGAAAAAGTATTATATATAAAATCGTTACATTTTGAAAATAAGACAGGAAATTTAGTTCCTAGAAGTTTAAAAGAGCGATATGAATTTATTTTTGGTGTAAAAGATTTGAAAGATTGTAAAGAGCCAAAAGAAGTTATTAAAAATCTATTTCAAGCGATTGATGTAAAAAACTTTGGAGCAACTTTTGCAGAAGAAAAAAATAATATTTCTATTACAGGCGCAGTTCAGTTTGGACAGGGGATGAACTATTATGAGGAATCAGAGGCTCAAGAGCAACAAATTTTATCTCCATTTCGCGATTCAAAAGTGGAAGATGCAAAAAACTCCACCCTTGGAACAAAAATTGTAAGTGATGAAGCTCATTATTTTTATCCATTTTCTGTGAATCCTCTTGCATATAAAGAGTATGTAGAATTAGGGATAACGGAAGGATATACAGAAGAAGATTATGAAACATTTAAGACAACCTCTTTAGTTGCAGCTACTTCTTATGCGACCAATGCAAAAGAAGGTTGTGAAAATGAGTTTGGTCTTTTTGTAGAAACAGCACCTGACTGTTATTTACCAAATTTAACAAGTATGATTCTCTTTGAAAAAGGAGAAGATAAAAATAAGATTTCCGTTCTCTGTGGAAGTTTATTAAATGAAATGAAAGAGCAGATCGAAAAGGTGGAAATTTATTATAATCCATCTACAACAGAAATTGAAACCGATATTGAGGGAGTGAAATGTTATCATATCTTTACACAGAAAGAGGTGTAAAATATGAGAATCGTAAAATTCACATTAAAAGGAGAGCACGCATTTTTTAAAAAACCAGATGTGAATTCTTATATTTATTTTACATATAACCAGATTCATAAGGTTGCTTTATTAGGAATGTTTGGAGCAATTTTGGGATATCAAGGTTATGAATCTCAAAAGGGAAAATCATATCCGGAGTTTTATGAGAAGTTAAAGGATTTAAAGTTAGCAATTATTCCAAAAAGTAAATATGGTATTTTTGCAAAGAAGATCCAAGTGTTTAATAATTCTGTAGGTTATGCTTCTTTTGAACAAGGGGGGAATCTTATTGTAAAGGAACAGTGGATTGAAAATCCAGAATGGGACATTTATTTTGCAGTAGTTGACGAAGCGAGCGAGCAATTAGCTGATTCTATTTTAAAGAGAAAATGCATTTATATCCCTTATTTAGGAAAAAATGATCATCCAGCAGAGATTTGGAATCCAATTGACTTAGAGGGGATAGAAAAAAAAGAAGAGGGCATAACGATTCATAGCCTTATGCCAAAAGATAATGTAGAATTAGAGTCAGATTTTGAAGAAGAGGAAATGGAAGAATTACTATTTCGCTATGAAGAAGAATTACCCATTGGTTTAAAAGAAAATGTAAATACATACCAATTAACAAAATTGATTTATACAAATCAACCGATTAAAGAAAGTATAGTTCCAATTTATGAGGTAGAAGGTAAAAATATAATATTGATATAAAAAGAATAGAAAGATGGCTCTTATGCTGACATTTTAGACAGTTTAGAGCATGTTGTAATTTAGTAGATTAGACAATAAGCCATGCAAGAGAAGAGATACTCATGTGTGGCTTATTTTTTTATTCTCTAGAACATTATGTTGTAAATCTCTTGCAATCCTTAAAATCCTATAAGTCATATTCCTATTTTTCACTTCTCTATCCGAACTCCAATAATGATAGTAATTTATATCGAATTTGACTGGTATTCATAACAAAAAAACAATGCTAGTATGAAAGAAATCTATGATTAAAAAAGGAATGGATGAAGAAGGGAGACAGCAGAATGATTTATGATGAACGAATTGAGAAAGTATTATATGGTGGAGATTATAACCCAGAACAATGGAGTGAAGATGTTTGGGAAGAAGATATGAGACTCTTTGCTCTAGCAGGGATTGATATTGTTACATTGAATGTGTTTTCTTGGGCAAGTTTACAGCCAGATGAGAATACATATTGTTTTGAAAAATTAGATAAAGTTATGGATTTAGTAGAGAAAAATGGGCTAAGGGTATGTATGGCTACGTCTACAGCAGCACATCCAGCTTGGATGGCAAAGAAGTATCCAGATATTTTACGAACAGAGTTTAATGGTATGAAACGTAAATTTGGAAGCCGTCATAATTCTTGCCAAAATAGTCCAACTTACCAAAAATATTCTGTGCGTTTAGCAAAAAAATTAGCAGAGCATTATCAAGATAGAGAGTGTATCGTGGCATGGCATGTTTCTAACGAATATGGTGGGGAATGTTACTGTGAAAACTGTGAGAAGGCATTTCGTGTTTGGTTAAAGGATAAATATCAGACAATCGAAGAATTAAACCGCGCTTGGAATACTGCCTTTTGGGGACATACATTTTATGAATGGGATGAAATTGTGCTTCCAAATTTATTAAGTGAACATTTTGCAGAAAATAGAACAACGTTTCAAGGAATCTCTCTTGATTATCGAAGATTTAATTCTGAAGGGATGCTTCACTGTTTTAAAGCAGAGTATGAGGCGATTAAATCGGTGATTCCTGATGCAAAAATTACAACAAATCTTATGGGATTTTATAAACCATTGGATTATCAGATGTGGGCAAACGAAATGGATTTTATTTCATGGGATAACTATCCAGCCAACGAAGATCCTTATGCGAGAATTGCTATGAATCATGATATTATGCGTGGAATTAAAGGTGGTCAACCATTTGTATTGATGGAACAGACGCCAAGTGTTACTAACTGGTTAGCCTATAATGCGTTAAAAAGACCAAATGTTATGCGACTTTGGAGTTATCAAGCGATGGCTCATGGGGCAGATGCAATTCTATTTTTTCAAATGAGAAGAAGTATTGGTGCTTGTGAGAAATATCATGGAGCAGTGATTGACCATGTTGGACATGAAAATACGAGAGTATTTCGTGAGATTGCAAAACTAGGAGAAGAATTAAAGACATTAGGTTCCAAAACATTAGGTTCTACTATGGATTCCAAAGTAGCCATTGTGGTAGATTGGGATAACTGGTGGGCATTAGAATATTCGGCTGGTCCAAGTTGTGATTTAAAATATTTAGATGAAGTTTTTGGATATTATCGTGCATTAGAAGAGCAAAATTACTCTATAGATCTAATAGGAGTACACGATGATTTATCAAAATATGAAATTGTCATTGCACCAATTCTTTATATGACAAAGGGAACGTATGATGAGTCTATTCGAGAATATGTAAAAAATGGTGGGACTTTTATTACTACTTTTTTTAGTGGAATTGTAGATGAATATGATCTTGTTATTACAGGTGGATATCCAGGACACTTAAGAGATATTTTAGGCATTTGGGTAGAGGAAATCGATGCTCTTCCAGCAGAAACTACAAACGCTTTTATATATGAAGGAAAAGAATATGAAGCAAAATTATTATGTGACATTATGCATTTAGAAGGGGCAAAATCATTGGCAACCTATGAAAAAGATTTTTATGCCAATCATCCTGTTATAACAGTGAATGAGTACGGAAAAGGAAAAGCCTATTACATAGGAACGAGATCCAGTGAAGATTTTTATCGAACATTTTTAAAAGAGCGTTTAGAAGAAAAAGGCGTTCGACCAGTGTTAGAAGTGGAAGGTGTTGGTATCGAAGCTACAGAGCGTATAAAAGGAGAGAAACGTTATCTATTTGTTCTTAATCATAATGAGATAGAAGAAACATTTGTGATGCCAAAGACAAAAGTTGATCTTTTAACAGGAAAAACCTATAACGAGGGAGAAATTGTTACGATTCCTGCTAAAGAAGTGATGATATTAGAATCGTGTTAAGTGATTTTATGCTCTCTGTTTTTTAATAATAAAAATGGAAATATATGGAAATGTATTTTGCGATTGTATAGTTTTCTATTTTTGGAATAGAAGTAGTTGTAAGAAAGGAAAAGGAGAAGAAACAATGAAGCTAGAAAAAGGAAGCAAACTTTTAATGATAGGGGATTCGGTGACCGACTGTGATCGTTTGTATGGTGCGATTCCAGCGGGATGGGGGTCTTTTGGAAACGGATATGTGAATTTAGTCAATGCGTGCTTAACAGGGCTTGCACCAGAGTATCAGATTGCTGTTTATAATAAAGGAATTAGTGGAAATACGGTAGTTGATTTACAACAAAGATGGCAACAAGATGTCCTTGATTTAAAACCAGATTATGTATCTGTTATGATAGGGATTAATGATGTATGGCGTCATTTCGATGCGATTATGCAACCGATGGAAAAAGTAGATGAAAAAACATTCCGTGATACTTATGAAGCATTGATTCAGCAGACAAAGCCTTTTGTAAAACAGATGTATTTGATCGGTGCCTTTATGATGATTGAAACAAAGAACTATCCGATGAGAAAAATGGTAGAGCGTTATGCAGCAATTACAAAAGAACTGGCAAAACAATATGATATACCTTATATTGATGTTCAGGCAAAAATGGATACGTTTATGGAAAGTCTTCCTGCTTATACATTAAGCAATGATCATGTTCATCCCAATGTGCAAGGTCATATGATCGTGGCAAAGGCTTTTCTTGATGAGATTGGATTTGAGTGGAGGTAATTTTTGTGGACTTATTATTTAAAAATCCAGCAAGAGAATTTACGGAGACGTTGCCGATTGGAAATGGGCGATTAGGTGCTATGATCTATGGGGAGATTATGAGAGAGCAAATCGTCTTAAATGAAAGTTCTATGTGGTCTGGTAGTGAGGAAGAGACGGATCGAGAAGATGCCAAAGAAGCATTGCCGAAAATCCGAGAGCTTTTGTCACAAGGGAAAAACTATGAAGCGGAGCAAGTGTTTTCGAAGCACTTTACTTGTCTTGGAAAAGGAAGTAATTATGCCCATGGTTCCACCGTACCTTTTGGATGTTATCAAATGCTAGGCAGGCTTCATTTGTCCTATTTTCAAGCTCTTTCTTTTGGGAGAGAAAGCTGTGACTGTGTCAAAGATTATAAGAGAAGGTTAAACATCGAAACAGGAGAAGCTACAGTCTCTTTTGAAACATTTGGGATTCAATTTAAGCGTTCTTACTTTGTAGCAAAAGAGCAAGAAGCCATATACATACATGTTACAGCTTCTAAAAAAGGAAAGGTTCATATTGGAATTGGAATCGAGCGAGATGAACAATTTTGCACAGAGGTTTTGGATGAACATACACTGTTATTATCTGGACAATTAGAAGACGGTTATGGAACGAAAAAAGGGATTCGGTATGCTTGTGTTGTTGGTGCAAAAACGAAGGGGGGAGAAGTTTTTACAAAAGATCAACGTATTTTTATAAAAGATGCCGATGAGGCATGGATCACTATTACTGCTCGTACCAATATGAGTGGATTTCTCGGATTAGAAGCCAGTGATGAAAGAACAAGGGCAATCGAAGAAAACAAAACAGCCTTATTCCCTCTGTGGAGTAACGTAAAAGAACAACATGAAAAAGAGATGAAGCGTTACTATCAAGGAATGAGTTTGTCCTTTGGAACGAGAGAAGAATTACAAGAAATGACGACTAAGGAGCGAATCAAACGATTTTTACGAGGAGAACCGGATGAAGAGTTGATCGCTTTTTATGTGATGTATGGAAGATATTTGCTATATAGCTGTTCGAGAGAAGGAGGGCTTCCATCCAATTTACAAGGGATTTGGGCAGATGAAATCCAAACACCATGGAATGGGGACTGGCATTTAAATGCACAACAAATGATCTATTGGTTATCTGAAAAAGGAAACTTATCAGCATCGCATCTGCCATATTTAGAATTAACGAAACAACTAGCCAAATCTGGAAAAAAGACAGCAAAATCCTATTATAATGCAAGGGGATGGCTTGCTCACACTTGTACGAATCCATGGGGATTTACATCGCCATGTGAAGATGCCTCTTGGGGTTCTACAACAGGAAGTCCAGCATGGCAATGCCATCATCTTTGGGAGCATTATTTATATACGAAGGATAGAGAGTATTTACAATGGGCATATCCGATTATGAAAGATGCTATGTGTTTTTATATAGATATGTTGATCAAAGACGAAGAGCATGGTTGGCTTGTTACTTCGCCATCTTCTTCGCCAGAAAACTCTTTTATTGATGAAGAAGGGCGAATTTGTTCTCTTTGTGAAGGTCCTGCTTATGATCGAGAGCTGATACAAGCACTTGTTACATATTGTATACAAGCGCAGTACGTGTTACAAAATGATTCCCAGTTTTTAAAAGAGTTACAGACACTTCAAAAACAGCTTGCTCCGATTCAAATAGGAAGTGATGGAAGAATTATGGAATGGGGAAAAGAGTATAAAGAAGCCATGATTCATCATCGACACCTTTCTCATCTTTGGGCAGTTTATCCAGGACAAATGATTACCCCAGAATATACCAAAGAATTAGCGAATGCTTCGAAACAGTCGTTAAAAGTAAGAGGAAAAAGTACCGTTGGTTGGGCGATTGCGTATCGGATGTGTCTATGGGCAAGACTACGAGAGCCAGAAGAAGCCTATGATTGTGTGAAAAAAATGTTTCAATATGCCACAGGAAATAATCTATTTAACTTAGCTTATCACTGTGATGAAACGGTGGAAGAACCAGAGCTTCCAGATTTAGAACATTGTAGATATCCGTTTCAGATCGATGGAAATCAAGGAAATGCCACAGGGATTTTATTATTCTTAGAGGATGATTATGCCTATGTAAAAGAAGATGGAACGATGGAAAGCGAAATTATATTGCTACCAGCTCTTCCAAAACAGTTGCCAAATGGCGAGATAAAAGGTCTTTGTGCAAAAGGAAATTTGAAGATGGATTTTACATGGCAAGATGGACAGTTAGTAAAAGGGAATTTTTATGGCGAAAAAGGAACAAGATGTAAAGTTCGTTACCAAGAGAAATGTTATGAAATATCATTTTCAAAAGAAAAGAGAGTTTCTTGGATTTATAAAGAAAATAAAATACAAATCGTGTAAAAGGTAGCAAAATAAATAAAAATGGATTAAAATAGAAAGAAAAGATTACTTAACAAATGGGTAAGAAAGGACGATACCATGATACAAGAAAAAATAGAAATCCAAATAGACGGGTATGAACATCAAGCAGTTGCCCATACTTATTTTTTAGAAAATTTTCCTGAAATGGGAATGGAGAAAAAACGAGGAGTTGTCGTCATTTGTCCAGGTGGTGGATATGAGATGACATCAGATCGAGAAGCAGAGCCAGTTGCTATGCGTTTTTTAGCCATGGGATATCATGCAGTTGTATTACGATATAGTGTATATCCAGCACTCTATCCAGAGGCTCTACTACAAGTGGGAAAAGTTGTTTCTTCTTTGAGAGAAAACGAAGAACAATATCATATCGATCCAGAGAAAATCATCTTAGTGGGATTTTCAGCAGGAGGGCATTTAGCAGGAAGTTATGGTGTTTTTTGGAGGAAACCGTTTGTGGCAAACACTCTTAAAGTGGAAGAAGAAACACTTCGACCAAATGGAATGATTTTATGCTATCCAGTCATTACATCAGGAGAAAAGGCACATCATAGTTCCATAGAGCATTTATTAGGAGAACGATATGATGAGTGGAAAGATTTGATGTCATTGGAAAAACAAGTGAATCAAGATACACCAAAGACATTTTTATGGCATACAGAAACGGATGACTGCGTTCCAGTGGAAAATTCAATTTTATTTTTTGAAGCACTTCATAAAGAAAATATACCAGTAGAAATGCACATTTATCCAGTTGGTGGACATGGGCTTAGTCTTGCCAATAAAGAGACAAGTATTCCAAATGGATATGGAGTTCAAGAAGAATGTCAAAGCTGGATTTCCTTAGTAGAAGGTTGGTTAAGACATTTTTAATTTATGGTTAATTTATATAGATAGAATAAAATAGCAATTATGAGAACTTTTTTCTAGATGTAAATTCTTTCTCATAATTGCTATTTTTAAATGTAGGCAAAAGCAATGAGTTATGCAAGGATATTTTCTTCTAATAGTCTTCTTGTTCTATACTAAAATAAATTATAGGAAATGTTTTCGATATTCTGCTGGACTTTCTCCTACATATTTTTTAAATTTTTTATGAAAATAATCTACATTTTTATACCCAACTCGTTCTGCTATTTCATATACCTTCAATGTGTTTTCTTCCAATAATTTTTTAGAATGTTCAATTTTGACACGATCTAGATAGGAATTAAAACTTTCCCCTACTTGCTTGGTAAACAGTTTTCCTAAATAGGCGCTATTATATCCAAATAAAGGTGCAATAGTTTCTAATTTTAAATTATTATAATAATTATGATTAATATAATATAGAATATTATCTATAATTGTTTCACTAGAAGGAGCTCCAAGAGCATTGATACACATTGTAAATTGTTCCAAAAGAATCTCTATAATTTCATATAAATAAGATTTCGTTTCGATTAAGTCAATAATAGATGAATTTGTGGAAAAAGGAATTTCCATAGTTGGGTAGGTTTTCATAATTCTATGTTTAACCTGTAAATAAATATCCATAAGAAAGTGTTTTAAAGCCGTAACTTCATCTGTTGAAAAAAACAATTGATTTTGTAGTTCTGTTAGTTGTTCTTTTATACCATGTATATTTTTGGTTTGAATAAAGTTAGCAAAGGCAACCGCATAAGAATCTGCTTTTTGTGATATAAGAAATGGATGGCATTGTTGATGATTAGGAAGAGAATGATAGCCAAGTACATATTGACTTGGTTGGCAAAAAAATCTTCTCTTTAAAAGATGACAAGCATCTTGGTAAGAAAGATAAATATCTTCTGGACGATACACACATCTTCCATAGGCTAAAAATAAAGATTCAAGAGGAGAGCCTTTTTGTGGATTAATATCATAATGGGATAAAATTCTTAAAAATCGGTCGACAGCAATTTCACCTTTTAATAAAATAATATTTTGATTTTCAATTTGAACATAATCAAATGAAGTATGATCTTTATTTGATAATCGCAACAGTTCAGCAAAGTCCCAAGTGTTGAGAAACGGCTCTGCTTGATGATAGCGCTCATAAATAACAATTTGATATTGATCAAGAGATAGAGAAAAGTCTTTTAAGTTTAGGTGATGAAGATCTTTTAGTTTTCCTGTAATAATATTGCGAATAATGGTATCCCTTGCATTTTCACGATATTCATGGAACGTTCTTTCTTTTTTATAATCATCTTCAATAAAGCCTTTTACACGAAAAACAGCTTGTTCTAACTCTTCTTCATCAATTGGTTTTGTCAAGTAGAAGTCGACTCCATATTTTATAGCAGTTTGTGCATAGCTAAAGTCAGAAACTCCACTTAAAATAATAAAATGACCTTGAAATCCTTGTTCTCTTGCAAGTTGTATAATTTCGATACCAGTTCGCTTTGGCATTCGAATATCAAGTAGAACAAGATCTGGATGAAGTTTTAGTATCTTTTCTAAGGCTTCTTCCCCATTTTTGGCTAAACTAATAATGGAAAAGCCTAATTGTTCCCAATTAATGATATATTGTAACCCTTCTAATACAATCGATTCATCATCTGCAATTAAAACTCTCATAATTCCTCCCTAAAAATGTAGTTATTTCATATTTATTTCATACAATCCGTTGGTAGTTGTTTGCAATTGAAGCAGTGGCAATGCCAAACGAACCGTAGTTCCCTTTCCTAGTTGGCTAGAGATATGAAGAGAATAGTTATCTCCATAACAAAGACGGATTCTTTGATTAATATTATAAAGTCCAATACTTTGTGTTAAAGATAAATTTTTTTTCATCATTTTTTCTTGTAAGGAGCTAAGTTGCTCTTTGGTCATTCCTATCCCATTATCGGAAACTTCAATACATAAACAATCCTCCTCTTTCAATATCGAAAGTAAAATCTTCCCTTCATGTTCATCGCTGTTTTCTAATCCATGACAAATAGCATTTTCTACAATTGGTTGTAGCAGTAAAGGTAAAATTTTATAGTCTTCTAAGTGGATATCTGGATCAATGTGTTCCTCATAATTGACACGAGCTCCAAAACGTAATTTTTGAATACATATGTAAGTACGAATGTGTTCGATTTCTTTTGCAAGTGAAGTAGAGACAGTTCCAGTATTATCTAATACATAGCGCAGTGATTTTCCAAGTAATTTAATAGCAGTGGCAACTTCTCGATCTCCATTTGTAAAGGCTTTCATCCGAATGGTTTCTAAGGCATTATACAAGAAATGAGGATTAATTTGACTTGCTAACATTTTAAACTCCATTTGTTGTTGTTGCGTTTCTAGTTGTTGCTTTTTTAGCTGATTTTGATATAACAGAGCTTCCTTTTTCTTAATTTCATTAATCATAATTTTTAAATCATGAAAAATCTCATAAAATTCATCATTACCAGAGAATTGTTCTATCATTTCATAATGTCCATGGCTAGCTTGCCACATGGAAGTTTTCAAGGCAACAACTCGGTTGCTAAAATATTTTGAAAAAACAAAAAATAAAAGCATTAAAAATAATAGAAGTAATCCAATCGTAACAATATAGCTTTGCTGAATATTTTTTATTTCAGGAAGTGCATTAGGGCTATACGTTACAATATATAAAAAATCATCTGTTTTATAGGGCAGCAGTGTACTAACAGTACCTATAGTCTGTTTATTATCAATTTCTAATAAACCAGAGTAAGTAAAGTGAGTTGGAAAGAAGTTTTCTTTCATGGGAAGAGAAAGTCCTAAATAGTTTTTTTCCGAGCTATAAAACACAGGTGAATCATTCACACATAACATAGAATTTAATGTATTATTATGAATTCTATTTTTTAAATAGTTATTACTAATTGTGAGGGAGAGAATGGCATAACTATGACTTTCTACTAACATTACTTTTTTGTACAAAACAAGAGACAAAGAGATTGTACCACCATCATCCATCGTTTCTTCTACATACCAATATCCGGAATGTGTTGTAGAGGCTTTTTTGAACCAGTCGGTATTTTGGTAGTTCGAATCTAAATAATAAAAATCATTATTATTGTTAAGAGAGTCATTAAAGGAGAAAACTTTAATGGAGGAGATAGAAGTATCTCTTCTAAGAGCATTTTCTCGATTTTTATAAGAATTCATAGCTACTTGTGCCGAAATTTTCGAATCATAGGTTGTATTTAATAATTGAAGCAATTCTGTGTCAGAAGCAAAATATTCACTTAAGTTTAAAGCATTTGTTGTAATATCGAATAAAATTGAACGAATCCGTAAATTATCAGAATCAGATTGTTCTTTATAGTGATTGGTGAGAAGTTTTTGTGAATCATATAAAAACCAAATGCTAATAAAAAGTAGAGGAATGAAAAAAACGGTAAGAAAGAGAATGATGAATTGTCTACTTACTTTACGTTTGTTAAAAAGTCCTTCAAAGTAGTTGTGGAATTTCATAGTAAATATTTTGCTCCTTTTATTATAAATTTTTTACATAATAGGAAATGTCTCTTAAAATTTAGATAAAAAACTATTTTTAGTCATTATATCAAAAAAAAAGTATAAAAATCAAGTTAATTATGACATTATAACAATAGACATAAGAATGATAA
>JADIML010000295.1 GCA_017694765.1 Candidatus Scybalomonas excrementavium | reverse complement strand
ATATGCCAATGATTATTTTTCTGGAGATATTACAACGATGAGACTTTCCCAATATTTTTCAGAACTACATTCCCTCTTAAATTCTGAAATTTGGCTTTGTGATCAAGATGGAGTCGTACTCATTACCTCATCAAAAGAAGATACATCTATTCTTGGTCAACAAATCCAAACACTACATCCTTCTCTTGAACTTGGAAAGCCTTTTTTAACAGTCAGTGACTTTTCCCATACCTTTCCAGAACCTATGATAAGTATTGGTCGCCCTATTCGGTTACAAGGAAAACAGACTGGCTATTTAATGCTACATTCCAAAAGCTCTTCCCTTTCTTCCACTCAAGCTGGGATTACGAAAGCTACCTATGTTTCCCTTGGTATTTTACTCGTTATTATTTTGCTGTTCATGTACTATTTTTCTAAAAAGATCTTAGTTCCCATTGGAGAAATTAATCATACAGCACGGCGTTATGCCAAAGGAGATTTTGACACCTTAATCCCTATTGAACGATATGATGAAATCGGAGAACTTGTTTCTTCTTTGAATTTTATGGCAACAGAGCTTAGCAAAACAGAGCAATATCGGAAAGACTTTATCTCTAATATCTCCCATGACTTTCGCTCTCCTTTAACTTCCATTAAAGGGTACTTAGAAGCTATGCTCGATGGAACAATTCCTCCTGAACTGTATGAACGATATTTAGGCGTATTGCTCGATGAAACAAATCGTCTTACAAAACTAACAGAAGGACTTGTCTCTTTAAAAACTTTAAATGGCAATGTGCCACTTTTAAAACTTTCTAACTTTGATATTTTAAAGACTATTCGTTCTACCATGAATACATTTGAAGGGCAGTGTGAGGCAAAACAAGTGACCATTGAGCTTTCTACAACCCTTTCTAGTTGTATCGTACAAGCAGATAGTACTAAGATAGAACAAGTCGTCTATAATGTAATCGATAATGCCATTAAATTTAGTAAAAAAGGGGGACACATTAAAATTACAGTGTCAGAACTAAATCATGGTAAAGTTTCCATTTCGATTAAAGATAATGGAATTGGGATTCCAAAGTCAAAACAAAACCGAATTTGGGAACGTTTTTATAAGGTAGATAATTCAAGAGGAAAAGATAAAAAAAGTCATGGAATTGGACTTGCACTCACAAAAGAAATTATTCATGCTCATAATGAACAAATTACATTAATTAGTACAGAAGATGTGGGAAGTGAGTTTATATTTACTTTAACAAAACCAAAACATATATCCTAATGGTATCCTATCTTTGCCCCGTACGAGCCGTTTGCGAAGCAAAATTATCTTCTTTGGAAGGATTTCCTATCACATAAAAAAGCGAGAAACATAGTTTTTATTGTTTCTCGCTTTTTTTATTCCTTTGTTTTTTGGAGAATCTCTTCTTTAATCTCCTTCGCTTACCACTCATAATGATGGAGCTGACCTTCTAATTCTAGCTGTTGAAATCCTTGTTGTCTCATCGCTTCATAAGCCACAATCGCCACAGAATTAGATAAATTTAAAGAACGAATCTGTGGTAACATTGGAATTCGCACACAGTCTTCTTTATGCTCTAATAAAATTTCTTCTGGAATCCCAGCACTTTCTTTCCCAAACATAATATAACATCCATCTTCGTATGTAACGTCTGCATAGGTTTGTTTGGATTTGGTTGTTGCCATATAAATGTGCGCATTTGGATTTTTCTCTAAGAACTCTTCAAAATTAATATATGTACGCACATCTAACTTATCCCAATAGTCAAGTCCTGCGCGTTTTACTGATTTATCATCAATTTTAAATCCTAACGGCTCAATTAAATGAAGAACTGCACCCATCGCAACACATGTCCTTCCAATATTTCCTGTATTAGCCGGCATTTCCGGCTCATGAAGTACAATATGAACCATACGTCTATCCTTTCTTCTTTTATACACGTTTTTTCTAAAACTTGTTTCACGACTTGTCCACTTCTTTTTAGGCACGAAGTTTTTCAATAAAACGTTCTACCCGTGAAAGAGCTTCTTTTAACTCATCAATAGAATAGGCATAAGAAATTCGAATAAAACCTTCTCCACATTCTCCAAATGCAGATCCTGGAACAACTGCTACCTTTTCTTTCTCTAAAAGTTTTGTGGCAAACTCTTCCGAAGTCATCCCAAACTCCTTAATACATGGGAAAATATAGAAAGCACCATATGGCTCAAAGCATTGTAATTTCATTCTACGCATAGCTGCCATTAAGTAGTTTCTTCTTTCATTATAAGACTTTCTCATCTCTTCTACATCACGATCTCCATTTTTTAAAGCAGTAACTGCCGCATACTGACTTGTTGTTGGTGCAGCCATGATACAAAATTGATGAATTTTTGTCATCTGCTCGATAATAATTTTAGGACCTAAAGCGTATCCGAGTCTCCATCCTGTCATAGCATAAGCCTTGGAAAACCCATTAATTATAATTGTTCTTTCTTTCATGCCCGGCAAAGAAGCAATACTTGTATGTTCTCTTCCATAAGTCAAAGCTGCATAAATTTCATCTGAAATTACAAAAAGATCCTTTTCTACCACAACTTTTGCAATATCTTCTAAATCTTCTTTTGTCATAATTGCTCCAGTTGGATTATTAGGATACGATAAAATTAAAATCTTTGTCTTATCTGTAATCGCCTCTAAAAGTTGCTCCTTTTGTAAACGAAATTCATGTTCTTCTTTTAACTGAATAGATACTGGCACTCCATTTGCCAATTTAATACATGGTAAATAAGATACATAACAAGGTTCTGGCATTAACACTTCATCTCCAGGGTTTAACATAGCACGAAGTGCAATATCTATCGCTTCACTTCCTCCAACTGTTACAATGACTTCATCCTTTGGATGATAAGTAAGCCCAAGATGTCTTTTTGTATATTTTGCAATCTCTGATCGTAACTCCATAAGTCCTGCATTAGAAGTATACGATGTGATTCCTTTTTCTAGGGAATAAATTGCTTCTTCTCTTATATGCCAAGGCGTATCAAAATCAGGCTCTCCTACCCCAAGTGAAATCGCATCGGGCATCTCACTAACAATATCAAAAAATTTACGAATTCCAGAAGGCTGAATCTCTAAGATTCTATCAGATAATGGGTTTCTCATAGTACAATCGCCATCCTTTCTGGCTTTGTTACTACTTCCATAACAGTTCCATGATCTTTATATTTCTTTAAAATAAAATGGGTTGCCGTACTTAATACTGGTTCTAATGGCGCTAATTTTTCGGATACGAACATAGCGACTTCTTTCATTGTTCTACCTTCAATTACTACCGTAAGATCAAAACTTCCTGACATTAAATACACAGATTTTACTTCTGGGAAGTTATAAATACGCTCTGCGATTTGATCGAATCCTCTTCCACGTTGAGGTGTTACTTTTACTTCGATTAAAGCTGTAACAGATTCTTTCTCTGTTTTATCCCAGTTAATTAACGTATGGTATCCACAAATTACTTTTTCTTCTTCCATCTTTGCGATTTCATTGATAATAATAGACTCATCTACTCCAAACATATCCGCAAGATCCTTTGTAGAAAGTTTATTATTCTTTTCAATTATTGTTAAAATTTCTTCTCTCATTTTTTTCACTCCATTGCAAATATTTTATTAATTTCATCAGATTTTGGTGGTTCCAAATAACGCTCTTCTTCTTCATTTCTTATAATGCGATCGTTAGTTTTTGTTACTTTTCCTATCAAAACAGCTGGAATATTGGCGCGATTTAACTGTGCTACTAGCTCATTTCCTTTAGAAACTGCAATTAATAGACAGCCTACGGATTCTAAACAGTATGGATTTAGATCAAAAAATTCACAAACCTCTACCGTTTCTTGTTTTAATGGAATTTTCATAAGATCGATATCCAGTCCTACTTTACCAGCAGATGCAAACTCCCAAAGTGCCCCAAATACGCCACCTTTTGCCACATGATGAATTGCACCAACTTCCCATTCTTTTTCATACTCTTTTAATACTTTCATCTCTTCTTGTATGGAAAGCCATTCCTTCATTTGTTTGGCACCATCTAAAAAGTCATTTGGATATCTTTGTTGCAGTTCCTTTTCTTTTCTTAAAGCTAATCTTGCTGTTCCACTTTGTCCACACCACTTTGTCATGACAATTTCTTGCCCTGCCTGTATAGTACTAGAATGATGCCAAGTTTCTTCTTGTGTCATTCCAATGGCAGTAATCGTAAGAATTGGCTCATTGACAGCAGGAGTCACTTCCGTATGTCCTCCAACTATATCTACATTCCATTTCTGACACTGAACTCTTAAATCATCCATAATGCGTTTTAGCCCTTTTTCTTCCATTTTAGCAGGTAGTAAAATACTGACAAGAATTGCGATTGGCTCTGCTCCTGTACTTGCAACATCATTAATAGCTTCAAAAATACCAAACTCACCGGCTTCTTTTTTGGTCCCTATAAAAGGATTTGTGGAAAGTATCACTCTATTCTTATTAGAACTATCAAGAACTGCTACTTGCTCTCCATAACAAGGACCTTGCATCACTTCTTCTCGCTTTTTCTTCAACTGTTTTAACACACTTCTCGTTAAAATAGCTTCCGATGATTTTCCTATTTTCATGCTGATTCCCTTTCTTTTTTAAGCAACTTTTTATTCTTGTGTAGTCGCAGTCGTTGATTCTTCTGTAGTTGGTTCTTTTGCCGCTTCTGTTGTCTTAGATGGCTCTGTTGTTTGTTCTGTTGTACTAGCTTCTTCCTTTGGCTTACTTGTTGGTTCTTCTTTTGGCTTTTCTACGACTGGTTTCTTTGTTCCTACTAGCACTCTTCTTGGAGATGACTGATACGTACTTGTGTTCATAAGAATCGATTCTGTTTTCTTACCATCGATATAAATGTCTTTATAAAGTTGTGCTTTATATCCCACATGGGCAGACTGTGTTACTACCATCTGTCCTTCCATCATGGAAGAATCTCCGGTTTGAATATCTGCACCTGGATAATAGGTTTCTAATGTTTCACTTCGAAATTGTATTTTACGGTTACTTGGTCTTGTCTCTTGTCCATAAATAGTAAATGTAATATTTCTATTATATGTACTTCCTTCGATATAAATCGGAGCATCGGTATTATTTTTAAATTTTAAATTTTTGTAAGTGCCAGCCATCGCTGCATCTGCTGCTAATGGTACATATGCAACATTCATAGAATGTGCATATCGTTCTGTAATCTCTAATTCTGCCCGAATGACTGCATTATATAAAGTCGTGGACACTTGACAAACGCCACCTCCAATACTATCAATTACTTCTCCATTGGAGTAAGCTTTTCCAGTTCGATAACCATTTTCATACGTATATGGTGCAACTTTTGCATAAGTAGAAAATTCTTCTCCTGGATATAACACTGTTCCACTAATATGTCTTGCACCAGTATCTACATTTTGAGCGCGATCACTTGTAGAAGAAGAGAAATTGGTCGTATAAGTACCAAGTACGTCCTTTACTTTTTCCATATCTTTACTTGTATACTGTGGTTGATCGACCTTTGTTTGCAAAGCAAATGTTGTACTTTTTCCATCCCATTCTTTTGTCACATACTGTTTTAGTTGATTGATAGAGCTTTTATAATCAATGGCTACTCCTTCTTGTTCTGGAATAATTTGAAACTTCCCATTTTCTCTCTTTACTGTTGCATTTTGAGCTTTTTTGGCAAGTTTCTCTTCTCCTTCTTGTATGGCTGCTTTTATTTTCTTTGTCTGAACAACTTTGTCTACTTTTAAGTCCAAAGGATTCTTCGCAACATCTTTTTGTTCCTTATATCGCTTAATAATGTTCCCAACCTTCCCATAGGAATATGCCTCTTCTATGAGGTTTTTATTTTCATAGGAAAGTCCAAGCTCATCCATAGAAACTGTAACAGTATCTAAACTTGTTTGAAGTGTAACCTTAGACTGCTTCAACTGCTTCATATAGGCATCTAATTTCTTTTTTGCCTGCTCTTTCGTATCACCACCAATTGCTATTCCATCAATGGAAATTCCTTCATAAATAAAAGTGTCATCGGTTTTTGCATATAC
>JADIML010000294.1 GCA_017694765.1 Candidatus Scybalomonas excrementavium | reverse complement strand
AATCCCAATACAAAGAGGAAAATGTATTAGAAGTGACATTTACTGTGTCGAATCTTTCTGAATAGGAATGAGAATAAAAAGAAAAAAACTATAAAAATTATTAAAAATAGAGATTGACAAACCTATTAAGTATTACTACAATAAAAACAGTTATATAGTTGGATTGTTACTGGTTATGCAGGCTATACCACTTGTTTCTAAACACATCTTTATGATTGTCTTATGTTACAAGAAGTATAGCCTTTTTTGTGTCATAAGAATAGATGAAGGTATGAAATAATATGAAAGTGATAAAAGTAATTAATAATAATTTAGTACAGTCTCAAGATGAAAGTGGACAAGAAGTTCTTGTTATGGGTTGTGGTCTTGGTTTTAAGACAAAGATAGGTGAAGCAATCGAAGAGAGTAAAATTGAAAAGATTTATAAATATGATGAAAAAGATTATTTAGAACAGTTAAAATCATTGCTTTCAAAGACACCTCTAGAACATGTACAAGTGGCAAATGAAATTATTCATTATGCAAAATTTTCTCTTGGGAAAAAGTTAAGTGATAATATTTATATTACACTGACCGATCATATTAGCTTTTCTATCCAAAGAGCAAAGCAAGGGATAGAAGTGAGCAATGCTCTTCTTTGGGAAATTAAGAGATTTTATAACCATGAATATTTGGTTGGGAAAGAAGCGCTATCTATTATAAAGAGAAGACTTGGAGTTGTATTACCAGAAGATGAGGCTGGATTTATTGCCCTTCATCTTGTAAATGCCTCTATGGATTGTATGGAAATGCGTCAAACAACTGAGATGACCAAAATGATACAAAATATTGTAAACATTATAAAATATCATTTTCAAAAAGAACTAGATGAGTATTCGATACATTATGAACGATTTCTTACTCATTTGAAATTTTTAGTCAATCGTATTTTAACAGGAATGGAAATCCCAGGAGATGATACAGAGTTTTTACAAGTATTAAAGGAACAATATAAAACCGAGTATTTATGTGCTTTAAAAGTTCGAGAATATGTCAAAAAAGAGTATCAAAGAGAAATGACAGAAGATGAACTTATTTATTTAACTGTTCATATAAAAAGAATTACAATGTAAAACGGATTGTTACGAAAGGCAATACCAAAATGAAGAAAACCTTTATTTTTGGTATTGCCTTTTTGTATCTATAAATTTTTAAAAAAGTATAAAAGGAGGAAAATACTATGAATTACAAAGAGCTTGCAAAAAATATTTTGGAGCTTATTGGTGGCAAAGAAAATATGAGTGGTTTAACCCACTGTGCTACAAGATTGCGCTTTAATTTAAAAGATGAAAAAAAGCAAAGTCAGAAGAAATAAAAAAATTAAAAGGTGTTATGGGTGTTGTTAGCAGTGGTGGACAATATCAGATTATCATCGGAAGTGACGTTGGAAATGTATATAAGCCATTAGTTGATATGGCAAATCTTCAAGATATGAAGCAAGAAAGTAACCAAGAAGTTGGAGAAAAGAAAAGCCTTGGTGCAAGTGCTATTGATTTATTATCTGGGATTTTTACACCAATTCTACCGATCTTAACAGCAGCGGGTATGTTAAAAGCGATTCTTGCTCTTTTAACTGCTTTTCATATAACAACAACGGATCAACAAGTATATCAAATTATAAACTTTATGGCAGATGCAGCATTTTATTTCTTACCAATTTTCCTAGCAAATTCTGCAGCAAAGAAGTTTAAATGTAGCCCATATTTAGCGATGTTATTAGGAGGAATTTTATTACATCCTAACTTTATTGCTATGGTTCAGACAGCAAAAGAAACAGGAGAAGCTATAAAGTTCGTATTTTTACCAGTTTACCCAGCAACGTATACGTCTTCTGTTGTACCAATTATTTTAACAGTTTTTGTAATGTCTCGTGTTGAGAGAGTTGCAGATAAAATCTCTCCTAAAATGATTAAATTTTTTACAGTACCTTTAATTGTTGTATTAGTAACAGGACTTTTATCTTTAATTGTATTAGGACCAATTGGTTATATTTTAGGAAATGGAATTGCAGCCGTTATTACATTTTTAGAAACAACATGTGGATGGTTAGTGCCAATGATCTTAGGAGGCGTGTTCCCACTTTTAGTTATGACAGGAACTCATTATGGTATTATTCCAATTGGACAAAACAATTTAATGACACTTGGTTATGATACATTTTTAGGACCAGCTAACTTAGCATCTAACATTGCACAAGGTGGAGCAACGTTAGCCGTTGCAGTAAAAACAAAAAATAGTGAAATGAAACAGTTAGCATCATCTGCAGGGATTACTGCCGTATGTGGTATTACAGAACCAGCCTTATACGGTGTTAATATTCGTTTAAAAACACCACTATATGCCTCAATGATTGGTGGTGCTATTGGTGGATTATTTATGGGACTTGTTGGAGTTCGTCGTTTTGGTGCCGGTTCACCAGGACTTATGACATTACCAGTATACTTAGGTGGAGAAACAATGAGTAATTTCTTCTTTGCTTGTATTGGTGTTGTGATTTCTTTCGTTATAGGATTTATCGTTTCTTATATTTTATATAAAGAAAAAGAAGAGGAAAACAAAGAAACAAAGAAAGAAGTAGTGTCTGAGGTAAAACAAGATATAACCGTACAAAATGATGAAAAAGGAATGAAAATTTGTGCGCCGATAACCGGAAAAGCCGTTTCATTAAAAGAAGTAAATGATCCAACTTTTGCAGAAGAAATTTTAGGAAAAGGTGTTGCCATTATTCCAGAAAAAGGAGTAGCTGTTTCTCCAATTCATGGTACAGTTATTAATATTTTTGATACATTACATGCAATTGGATTAAAGTCTGATGATGGAGTAGAAGTTTTAATTCATATTGGACTTGACACGGTAAAACTTGGTGGAAAACATTTTAAAGCTATTGCAAAATCAGGCGATCGTGTTACAGTAGGAACACCATTGGTAGAATTTGATATTGATAAAATCAAAGAAGAAGGCTATGATGTCATTACACCAATGATTATTAGTAATTCATTTGAATATGGAACAATATTAAGTCTTGATGGACAAGATGTTGTTGCTGGTGATGAGATTATGAAAATCATTCAATAGAGAAAAGATAGAATAATAGATAGGCGATTAGGAAACAGATTTCTTTTAAGTTATAAAAATAGTTTCCTAATTGCCAACATTTGTATAGAGAGAATGTGTAAAGAGAAAGGAAAAGAAGATGAGTGGTTTAAGAAAAGATTTTTTATGGGGAGGAGCAACAGCTGCAAACCAGTGTGAAGGTGGATATTTAGAAGGAAAAAAAGGACTTGGAACAGTAGATGTGATTCCATGGGGGGAAAATAGAAGAGCTGTTATGGAAGGCGTTTTAGATTATCATACATTACCAGAGGATTCTTATTATCCTTCCCATGAAGCGATTGATATGTATCATCATTGGAAAGAAGATATTGCACTTATGGCACAAATGGGATTTAAATGTTATCGTTTTTCAATCGCATGGTCAAGAATCTTTCCAACCGGAGAGGAGACAGAGGCAAATGAAGAAGGTTTACAGTATTATGAAAACTTTATTGATGAGTTATTACGCCATAAAATTGAACCTGTCATTACAATTTGTCATTTTGATGTACCACTTGCATTGGAAGAAAAATATGGTTCTTGGAGAAATCGTATTTTAATTGATTGTTATTTAAAATATTGTAGCGTATTATTTACAAGATTCAAAGGAAAAGTAAAATATTGGATGACATTTAATGAGATTAATATGTTAATGCACTTACCATTTCTTGGTGCAGGAATTCGTTTTAAAGACGGAGATAATGAAGAACAGGTAAAATATCAAGCAGCTCACCATGAGCTTGTTGCTTCTGCTCTAGCTACAAAGCTAGCTCATGAAATCGATCCAGAAAATCAAGTGGGATGTATGTTAGCAGCAGGACAATTTTATCCATTAACTTGTAATCCAGATGATATATTAGAAGCAATGCAAAAGGATCGAGGAAACTATTTCTTTATCGATGTTCAGTCAAGAGGAAAGTATCCAGCTTATGCCTTAAAACAGTTAGAGAAAAAAGGAATTATCATTCAAATGGAAGAAGAGGATGCAAAAATCTTAGCAGAAAATACAGTAGACTATATTGCATTTAGTTATTATTCTTCTAGACTCACAAGTGCTGATCCAAATGCAGGAGTTGCAACTGGAGGTAACGTAATTAAGTCTTTAAGAAATCCGTACTTAGAAGCAAGTGACTGGGGATGGCAAATTGATCCAGTTGGTCTTCGTATTACAATGAACGCTTTATATGATCGCTATCAAAAGCCATTGTTTATTGTAGAAAATGGTCTTGGAGCTGTGGATGAAGTCAAAGAAGATGGTACTATTGATGACGATTATCGCATTGCTTATTTACAAGAGCATATTAAGCAGATGATGATAGCTGTGGAAGAAGATGGCGTTGATTTAATTGGATATACACCATGGGGCTGGATTGATCTTGTAAGTGCTTCCACTGGTGAAATGAAGAAAAGATATGGATTCGTCTATGTTGATAAAGATAATGCAGGAAATGGAACATTAAAAAGAATTCCAAAGAAATCCTTTTCTTGGTATCAAAATGTCATTCAAACAAATGGAGAATGTCTAAAATAATTGTAAAATAAAATATATGATAGGATGAAATAATTCCAATAGGAATTAAAATAAAAATACGTATTGAAAAGAGGTAGTAACTCTATCAATACGTATTTTTTAGTGGATAACAAAAGGATTCTTAAGAGTAAAATCCTTCTGTAAAATAAATACCATAGCTTCCACCAGTTGCACCACCTACACCTAAGTAAGTAAAGTTAGCAAGCATATTACTACGATGTCCAGAACTATTGAGCCAACCATTATTAGCAGAAATACCGTCTGTATAACCAGCAATAATATTTTCGCCACAACTTCTCCAAGAAATACCTACACTTATCATACGATCCCATGGATTGGTTCCAGAGAGACTTGTGTGAGAGAAGTAGTTATTTGTAGCCATATCTTTACTATGGTTTCTACTAGCAGTTGCTGCTTTTTCAGACCAAGTAAAAGGAGTTAGTCCATTTCTTACACGAGCTGAGTTACATGTATCAAAGATTTCTCTTTCCTCAGCTTTTAAAATAGTAGATGTTCGTGTTTTTTGTGTAAGAGGAACAGAAGAAACAAGAGTACCTACTAAGTTTTTCTTTCCAAGTTGATCAAAGAATAAGCGATAATATAATCCATTAGAAGTAATAAAGGCTTCTTTTGCTGTAGAATCAATCGAAGATTTTAATAAGCCATTGACTTGGCTAATAGAGCATGAAGGAGTTAAAGAACCAATTTTGAAGGTGGAAGTATCGCTATAAAATGCAACTATTTTGTTATTTTGTACACCAACCATAAAGAAATGTTCATAATTTTTTGTATTATAAACATAATAATCAAAAGAATAAATACTAGTATCAATACGTGTAGGTTCTCCAAATTTTCTTTTTAATGTTAGGACAGAATCTCCAAGTTTTAGAGAAACACCATTGATAACCATAGCAATAGAAGAAGCAGCCTTTGGTTTTACTGTAATTTTACACCGAAGAGTCTTTCCAGCTACTTTAGCAGAAATATAAGTAATTCCCTTTTTTTTACCAGTAACAATTCCCTTTTGGTTGACAGAAGCAATTGTAGCATTTTTACTACTCCAAGTAATTTTTTTAGAAGTTCCTTTTATCGATAGAGTTGTTTTTTTACCAACACGAATCGTAGCGGCTGTCTGATTTAATTGAATCGTTAAAGCAGATGCTTGTGTTGGAAGGGAAAAAGTTGAAGTTAAGGTTAAAATAAGTGATAAAAAAAGAGTTATTGTCTTTTTTGAAGATTTTTTATAGTGTCTCATGACATAATCAGTTCCTTTCTTTTTGGTATAAATTTTATATAAGAACGATTCTATTATAACATAGGAGAAGAAGAATAGAAGATTTTTTGAGAAAAAGGTATTACTTTTTTGGGAAATAGCCTTGACATTAAAAAAATTTTGAAGTAGAATGACCACATAAAGATAAAGCGTTGAAGAGGACAGTAAGCTGTTAGAAGCATCCCAGAGAGAGATTCATAAGCTGGAAGAATCTTGATGAAGAATCAGTCTGAAAACCACCTCGGAGTGGCCTTAATACGGCACGGTGATTCCGTTATCATCTTAATGAAGAGGTTTTTACATGAAAAACAAACAGGGTGGAACCGCGAGTATTCTCGTCCCTGTACGGAGTGTTTTCATGCAACATAGATCGATAAAGCATTCCATTTGGAGTGCTTTTTTTATGTTATAGGAAATTGCTTAATATGAGATCTTATGAAATGTATGAAAATGAATATAAACGATAAGATAGAAGAAAGGGAAGAAAGACGATGAAAATTCAATTAAAAGATGGCTCTGTTAGAGAGTATCAAGAAGCAAAAAGTGTATATGATATCGCATTAGATATTAGTGAAGGGTTAGCTCGTATGGCTTGTGCAGGCGAGGTAAATGGAGAAGTCGTAGACTTACGTACTGTATTAGAAGAAGATTGTGAATTAAATATTTTAACAGCAAAAGATAAAGAAGGGTTACAAGTTGTTCGTCATACAACTTCTCATGTATTAGCAGAAGCTGTAAAGCGTTTGTTTCCAAATGCAAAGTTAGCAATCGGACCAGCAATTGAAGAAGGGTTTTATTATGATTTTGATGCAGAACCTTTTTCAAAAGAAGATTTAGAAAAATTAGAAAAAGAGATGAAAAAAATCATCAAAGAAGGAAATCGCTTAGAACGCTTTACTTTATCAAGAGAAGAAGCAATTGCTTTTGCTAAGGAAAAAAATGAACCATATAAAGTAGAATTAATTGAAGAGTTACCAGAAGATGCTGAAATTTCTTTCTATCGTCAAAGTGATGGATTTACAGATCTCTGTGCAGGACCTCACTTAATGAATCTGTCTCTTATACACATCTCCGAGCCCACGAGACGATTGAAC
>JADIML010000293.1 GCA_017694765.1 Candidatus Scybalomonas excrementavium | reverse complement strand
ATATAACATACAAAGTACAAAGAAATATATATGAAAGAGGAAAAAGGTGGAAATAGTATGGAAAAGATACAAACGACATTATTAGCACGACAATTTATAAAAAAAGGGGTAAAAGAAGGAGGATTTGTAATAGACGCTACGATAGGAAGAGGGTTTGATACAGAATATTTATGTAGGCTTGTAGGAGAAAAAGGAAAAGTTATAGGGTTTGATATTCAAGAAGAGGCGATTACAAGTACGAGAGAACGATTAACGAATGAAAAGATACAAACACCTGTGGAACTTATTTTAGATAGCCATGCGAATATGAATACATATGTTGAGAATGAATCTGTTGATGGCATTATGTTTAACTTTGGATATTTACCAAATGGCGATCATAAAGTTGCTACTCAGGCAGAATCTAGTATACAAGCTATTGAAAATGGTTTATCCCTTTTAAAAAAAGGAGGAGTTATGAGTCTTTGCATTTATCATGGGAAAGACACTGGATTTGAAGAGAGAGATGCTATTTTAAACTATTTAAAAACAATTTCTCATAAAAATTATACAGTTATTGTAACGGAACTATACAATCGACCAAATCATCCTCCAATTTTTGCAGGTATTGTTCGAGATAAATAAGAGCTTCATATAAAATAACGCATGATGAAATTCATTTGGTAGAAATCATGAAACGTCATAAAAATGTATAAAGTCAATGATGTATGCTCAGAAATGATTATGTCCGAATAAGATAAGCTAAATCATGATAAAAGTTTGGATAGGAAATAGCAACGCATTCTGCATTTTGAATCGCAGTTACTCCATCAGCAACAAGGGAAGCGATAGCAAAACTCATAGCAATCCTATGATCATTGTTACTATCGATAGTAGTACCGTGAAGAGGCTTGCCTCCACGAATAATCATTCCATCATCTGTTGCAGTAATATCAGCACCCATAGCAGAGAGATTTTTTACGATAATATCAAGGCGATTGGATTCTTTTACTTTCAATTCTTTTGCATCTTTAATAATTGTTTCGCCATCTGCAAAACATGCCATAACTGCAAGAATTGGAATTTCATCAATAAGACGAGGAATCATTTCGCCAGAAATGATAGTTCCTTTGAGATTACTTGTTTTTACGATAATATCTGCAGTCGGTTCTCCAATATCGGTCTTTTTATTTTCTAGGGTAATGTTAGCGCCCATAGCAATACATACATCAAGAATTCCAGAACGAGTTGGATTAATTCCTACATTTTGGATACGAATACAAGAATTTGGTACGATAAGTCCAGCTACCATGAAAAAGGCAGCAGAAGAAATATCACCGGGAACGATAATTTTTTGGTGATAAAGTTTGGAAGCAGTGGAAATGGATACCGTTGTATTATGAGTTATTACGGGAACACCAAATTGTTCAAGCATTAACTCGGTATGATTTCTTGATACATAAGGTTCGGTTACACTTGTTGTGCCATTGGCATAGAGACCAGCAAGTAAAATAGACGATTTTACTTGAGCAGAAGCCACTGGGGAATCGTAATGTATACCTGTGAGAGATTTTCCCTCAATCGAAAGTGGACAATATCTTGTTTTCTTATGGCTTGTTATAGAAGCACCCATCATAGAAAGAGGTGTGATAATGCGATCCATAGGACGTCTTTGAATAGATTCATCTCCAGTTAAAACACTTGCAAATGGTTGGGCAGCTAAAATACCAGTAATAAGACGGGCAGTCGTTCCACTATTTCCAACATCTAAAATAGAGGAAGAAGCACAAAGTCCATGTAGTCCTTTTCCATGAACTTTTATAAGAGAGCCAAGGTTTTCAATTTCGATTCCTAATTTTTGAAAACAATGAATCGTAGAAAGGCAATCAGCTCCTTGTAGAAAATTGTAAATTTCAGTGGTACCTAGTGCTAAAGCACCAAACATAATAGCACGATGGCTAATCGATTTATCTCCTGGAATTTGAATTTCTCCTTGTAAGGAAGAAACAGACTGAAAATTCATAGTGATATTCTCCTTTGTACAATGATAGTTGCTCTGATATATTTATATATTTATATTCTTAAAGAAATCATAAATCATAGATACAGTTTTAGCAAGAAGTAGTTTGTTCATGAATGAAAAGAATAGGATGAACATGTAGGAAGCAAATAGAGAAAAGATAATGCTTCTATTTGGAAGAGTACACTGTGAGAAAAAATAGAAAAAGATTTAAAAAAGATTGTAAAAATATATAGAATTTATTAAAATGTATAGTAGGTTAAAGAAATAGAGTGACAATAGAATTCCAATAACAACATTTGCAAAAGGAAAAGAGTTCCTAAGATAGGTTTAGAAGAAACAGTTTGTAAAGAGAAAGGAGAATGTCTCATGGTGGAAAAGGCGATACAATTTGCAGCAGAGGCACATAAAGGACAGAAGAGAAAAGGTATTTCAATTCCGTATATTTTACATCCAATGGAAGTGGCAGTTATTTTAGCAGAAATGACAAGTGATGAAGAAGTAATAGCAGCAGCGATGTTACATGATACATTAGAAGATTGTAAAGAAGTAACAAAAGAGATATTACGAGATGAGTTTGGAGAACGAATTGTAAGTCTAATCGAAGCAGAAAGTGAAGATAAGAGTAAAACTTGGATGGAGAGAAAACAGGCAACTATTTCGCATTTACAAAGAGAAACAAGAACAGAAGTAAAAATGATTGCCTTAGCAGACAAGCTATCTAATTTGCGCTCTATGGCAAGAGATTATGAACGGTTAGGAGAAGATATCTTCCAGTGTTTTAACCAAAAAGATCCAAATAAAATTGCTTGGTATTATAAGGGAATCCGAGATGTTTTAGAAGAATTAAAGGATACGAAGCAGTATCAAGAATACTGTAAATTAATAGGTAAACTTTTTGAATAAAAAGGATTATGGTAAAAAATGCTAAAAATAGTATTGAAATATAAAAAAAGATTGTATAGTTTGTTTCGGCTTTTTTTGTAAGAAACTCTTTACAAAGTAATAAAAAAATGACTATAATGGCAATAGGATTATAATAATTATGGGAGGAAGGATGTTAATTATGAAACTCTTAAGAAATAGAATCTTACAGATCGTGATGCTTCTAGCAATTTTATGTGGAATCGTAATACCTGTTGTTCGTAATACGACCACAACATATGCAAAAGCACCTTATTATATACAAGTGAATAAAAATACCAATGTTGTAACGGTTTATGAAGATAAAGTAAATGGTGTTTACAAAAATCCAATTAAGGCTTTTATTTGTTCGGTTGGATATGCAACTCCAGTTGGAACATATAATACGCCACAAAAATATCGTTGGCATACATTAGATGGTCCAACGTATGGACAATATTGTACAAGAATTGTTGGAAGCATTTTATTCCATTCTGTGTGGTATTATGAATATGGAAAGAATGACTCTATTTCTGTTGCACAATATAATAAACTTGGAACAACAGCTTCTCATGGTTGTGTTCGTTTAACAGTTGCAGACGCAAAGTGGATTTATGATAATTGTCCACTTGGAACAGAAGTTAAAATTATTGAAGGAAGTTCTAAGGATGATCCACTTGGAAAGCCAGAAGCATTAAAGCTAGATCCAAATAAGAGAACGGATTGGTGTCCAACAGATCCAGATTCTAGAAATCCATATGCTAAGAAGAAGCCAGCAATTCAAGGCGCAAAAAATAAAACAGTGAAATTAAATGAAGATTTTGAGCCATTAGAAGGAGTGACAGCAACCGATACTGCTGGAAATGGTATTACAAGCAAATTAAAAGTAAGTGGAAAAGTAAATACAAAAAAAGCTGGTAAATATTCTATTACATATCAAGTAACTGATGCAATTGGAAGAAGAGCAACGAAAAAAGTTACAATTACAGTAAAAGATACAAGTACCGTTGTTATTTCAGCTAAAAATCAAAAAATTCAACTTGGTACAAAGTTTGAACCATTAAAAGGCGTAACAGCAAAAACAAAGGCAGGTACGGATCGCACTGCTACGTTAAAATACAGTGGGAAAGTAAATACAAATAAAGTTGGAACATATAAAGTAACCTATGCTGCTAAAAAAGTAGATGGAACAAAGGTTAGAAAAACAGTTACAATTACTGTCGGTGATTATAAAAAGCCAGTATTAAAAGGAGTAGAAAATAAGACAATTTATACAACAGATGTCCCAGAAGGTAAGACAATTAACTTATTAGATGGGGTAACTGCTACTGCTACTAATGGAAAAGATTTGACGAAACGAATCAAGGTAACTGGAAAGGTAAATCCACATAAAGTAGGAGTTTATAAAATAACATACTCTGTGACAAATGATTCTAATTTGACAACGAAGAAAACGATTACGTATCGAGTCAAGAGACCAGAATATGTATCGTTAAAAGGAATCCGGAATATAGAGCTCATTTATAAACCAGGAGTAACAGATGAAGAAAAAGAAGCTCAAATAAAAGAGGCTATTTTGAAGAATGTAACAGGATATATACTTGGAAAAGAACAGCCAGATAGTAGTTTAGTAGTTACAATAAAAGAAGAAGACTTGGATTATTATTTTGTCACGATTGTTTTAAAGGATGATGATGGGCATAAAATTGAAGGGCAATGTTATGCTTCGTTAAGTCCGGTAGGTGCTGAAAAATAGCAGTCTTGACAGTGATCATGTCTTATGATACAGTTAAAAATACAAGTATAGATAACATATAAAATGCGAAGAAGAGGAGTAGTAGTCTTTCTAAGCAATTCAGAGAGCTGTCGGTTGGTGTAAGACAGTTTGTAAAGGAAGATGAACTCGCCTTGGAGCAGGATGTGGAAGAGTAATTGTGTAAGCATCCCCGGTACCTACCGTTATCAGGGTAAGAGATGGATTTCTCAAAAGAGCATGTGGAAACATGAATTAGAGTGGTACCGCGTAAGTCAATAATTAGCCTTGCGTCTCTATTTGTTATAATAGAGATGGAAGGCTTTTTGAAATGTATAAATGAAATGGAGGAAAAAATTATGGCTACACCATATAACCATAAGGCTATTGAAGCAAAGTGGCGTAAACACTGGGAGGAACATCCAGTAAATGTTGATGATGGAAAAAAACCAAAATACTATTGTCTTGATATGTTTCCATATCCATCAGGAAGTGGACTTCATGTAGGGCATTGGAGAGGATATGTAATTAGTGATGTTTGGAGTCGCTATAAATTATTACAAGGTTATTATTTAATTCATCCAATGGGATGGGATGCTTTTGGACTTCCAGCAGAAAATTATGCGATAAAGATGGGTGTTCATCCAGCGATCTCTACAGAAGCCAATATTAAGAATATTAAACGTCAAATTAATGAAATTTCTGCTATCTATGATTGGGATAGAGAAGTCAATACAACAGATCCAGAATTTTATAAATGGACACAATGGATTTTTGTAAAAATGTTTAAAGAAGGACTTGCTTATGAAAAAGAATTTCCAATTAACTGGTGTCCATCTTGCAAAACAGGTCTTGCAAACGAAGAAGTTGTAAATGGCACTTGTGAACGCTGTGGAACAACAGTTACTAAGAAGAATCTAAGACAGTGGATGCTAAAAATTACGAAATATGCGGATCGCTTATTAGATGATTTAGATAAGTTAGAATGGCCAGCTAAAGTAAAGAAAATGCAAGCTGATTGGATTGGAAAAAGTCATGGAGCAGAAATTGATTTTGAAGTAAAAGATAGAGAAGAAACAGTAAAAGTTTATACAACAAGACCAGATACTTTATATGGTGCAACTTTTATGGTGCTTGCTCCAGAACATGCGTTAGCAAAAACATTGGCAACAGAAGAACAAAGAGAACAAGTAGAAGAATATATTCTTCGCTCTTCTATGATTTCTAATGTGGATCGTATGCAAAGCAAAGAAAAAACAGGTGTTTTCACAGGAAGTTATGCCATTAATCCATTAAATCAAGAATTAGTGCCAATTTGGTTATCTGATTATGTATTAGCAGATTATGGTACTGGTGCTATCATGTGTGTTCCAGCACATGATGAACGTGACTTTGAATTTGCGAAAAAATTTGAGCTTCCAATTGTACAAGTTATTGCAAAAGATGGAATTGAAGTAGAAGAATTAAAAGAAGCCTATACAGAAGCTGGTATTATGATCAACTCTGGTGAGTTCAATGGAATGAAATCAGAAGATGCAAAACGTGATGTACCAAGCATGTTACAAGAAAAAGGAATTGGTAAAGTTACAACAAATTACAAACTTAGAGACTGGGTATTCTCAAGACAGCGTTATTGGGGAGAACCAATTCCAATTATTCACTGTCCAAAATGTGGAGCAGTGCCTGTTCCAGAAGACCAGTTACCATTAACACTTCCAGAAGTAGAAAAATATGAGCCAACAGGTACAGGAGAATCTCCACTTGCTGGTATTGAAGAATGGGTGAATACAACTTGCCCATGTTGTGGAGAAAAAGCAAAGAGAGAAACAAATACAATGCCACAATGGGCAGGTTCTTCTTGGTATTTCTTACGTTATGTAGATAATAAAAATGCGAAAGAGCTTGTTTCCAAAGAAAAAGCACAAAAGTATTTACCAGTTGATATGTATATCGGGGGAGTAGAACACGCAGTATTACATTTATTATATTCTCGATTCTATACAAAGTTTTTAAATGATATTGGAGTGATTGATTTTGATGAACCATTCCTTAAATTATTTAATCAGGGAATGATTACAGGAAAAAATGGAATCAAAATGAGTAAGTCAAAAGGCAATGTTGTATCTCCAGACGATTTAGTACGCGATTATGGATGTGATTCTCTAAGAATGTATGAATTATTTGTTGGTCCACCTGAGTTAGATGCAGAATGGGATGATCGTGGAATTGACGGTGTTCATCGTTTCTTAAATCGTTTCTTTGCTATGGTTCAGGATAATAAAGAACGTAATGTAAAAGTTGATAAAGAACTAATCAAAGAACGCAATCGCATGGTATATGACATTACAACACGTCTTGAAAGTTTCAGTTTAAATACTGTTATTTCTGGATTTATGGAACACAATAATAAATTAATTGAAATGAGCAAAAAAGATGGAGTAGATAAAGAAACATTAGAAACAGCAGTGATTCTCTTATCTCCATTTGCTCCTCATATGGCAGAGGAATTATGGCATGAATTAGGACATGAGGATAGTGTATTTGCACAAAAATGGCCTACGTATAATGAAGATGCGATGAAAGATGATGAAGTAGAAATTGCAGTTCAAGTGAAAGGTAAAACAAAATGTACTGTGACAATTCCTGCAGATGCAGATAAAGATACAGCAATACAAGCTGCAAAAGAAGCTCTTGGAGATAAATTAGTAGGAGATATTGTAAAAGAAATTTATGTTCCGGGGCGTATTGTGAATATTGTTGTAAAATAAGAAAGAACAAGAAGTATGGATTAAAAATTTCTTGTAGGAAGTAGAGAAAAGGACGAAAGGACTGCATTTTTCGGAAGAGATGGGAAATGTAGTCCTTTTTCTATGTGTTTTAGTTCGAACCTGTGTTCCGAAAACACTTGCAAAATAGGGAAGAAACCTTTATAATTTTATAGAAGCCAGAAAAGTATATGTATATTTCTGGCTTCTCGTATGTAGATAAATTTAATAGAGATAAGGATTGAAGACAATGAAAAAATATCAAGTAAAAATTATGATTAAAAATTCAAAACCACCAATTTGGAGAAGATGTATTATTCCAGCTGGAATTTCTTTCTCAAAACTAAGTGAAATTTTAGATACAGTTATGGGGTGGGAAGAAAATCAAGACAATGAATTTGAATTTTACCATAGAAAACAATATATTTCTGATTATGAAAGAAATGGAAGAAAAGGAGAAACGATAAGTGCTTGTGACACAATCATTGATTCTTATATGGAACAAGAAGAGTGGTTTACTTATACTTATAAGTTAGATGAACAAGTTCAACATCGTGTGACAATCGAAGATATTGTGGAAGATGATGAAGAAGGAGCTTATGTCATTAAATTTAAAGGAAACTGTCCAGTGAAAGATGGAGAAGAAAAAGAATATGATATGGCAGTTGTGAATCAAGCATTAAAGGATAGTTTTATTCTTACACAAGAAGAAGAGAAAGTAGAAGAACAGCTTCATCAAGTTATGGAACAATTATTTTCTCAGATGGAAGAGGAAGAAGAAAAAGAAGTAAATCGTTCTTATGAGAATGATTTCATTTATCAAAATCGTATGAATACACGAATGATGGCACAAAATCTTCAACATAGTGTTATGAAAGAAAAGAAGATTTATCCAAATGATTTATGCCCTTGTGGTAGTGGAAAAAAATATAAGTACTGTTGTAAATAATTATAAAGTTTCTTT
Source organism: Candidatus Scybalomonas excrementavium (assembly GCA_017694765.1). Classification (GTDB taxonomy): domain Bacteria; phylum Bacillota; class Clostridia; order Lachnospirales; family Lachnospiraceae; genus Scybalomonas; species Scybalomonas excrementavium. Next base: position 1,439 of record JADIML010000293.1, on the reverse strand, counting down.
TTATTTTCTGTGAAATACAATAAAAAAGTACATAAAAATGGTTAAAGTATACAGAAAATTCAAAATCCTATTGTAAAGTTGTTATATAGAAGAGTTTAAATGGATGACAGGATAGTCAATATTACAAAAAGCTTAATCGTGTCATGCTAAAATGCTACCTTGCATAATAGAAAATGGAAGCGTATAATGAGAGGAAAATATAAGTCATAAATTTGAAATAATGATAGAAAAAAGTACCATATAACAAACTAGGAGGTAGGATGATGAGCAAATTTGCCAACGAAATTTGGAAAAGTGATATGAATATCTTTAAAGAAGCTACAGATAAATTTTACAAAAAGGAATTAGCAGCCAAAGATTATAAAGGAATTTCTGGTGGTTATGGAAGTTATGCTCAAAGAGGTGGAGAATCCAGTATGCTTCGACTTCGTATGTCAGGAGGACGAGTGACAAAAGAAAAACTTCACTTTTTAGTAAAAATGATTGAAAAGCATAAAGTAAATAAAGTTCATTTCACAACATGTCAAACAATTCAATATCATAATTTACAGCCAGCAGTTTTATATAATATTATGTCAGAAGCATTGAATTATGACATTGTAACAAGAGGTGGTGGTGGTGATTTTCCACGAAATGTTATGGTATCTCCACTCTCAGGTGTGGAAAAAGATGAATACTTTGATGTTATGCCATATGCTTTAGAAGCATCTGAATATTTAATGGCATTTATTAAAACAGTAACGTTACCAAGAAAATTAAAAGTTGGATTTTCAAACTCTGATAAAAATATGCCTCATGCAACATTTCGAGATCTTGGATTTGTTGCACGAGTAGATGGAACATTTGATGTATATAGCGCAGGTGGTCTTGGTAATAATCCAAAGATGGGACTAAAAGTAGCAGAGGCTGTGGAACCATCCAAAGTTTTATACTATGTAAAAGCTATGGTTCAGATGTTTATAGCCTATGGAAATTATGAAAATCGTGGAAAAGCTAGAACAAGATATATGCAAGATACCCTTGGTGCAGAAGGATATGTACAAGCATATCAGAAGAAACTAGCAGAAGTCATGAAAGAAGAAACCAATTTAGATTTGGATATTGTTCCAACTATGATTACAAAACAATCAGATGGTATAGTCGTTACAGATAAGAGAATCATTCCTCAAAAGCAAGAAGGCTTATATTCTGTTTGGTATCATCCAATTGGAGGAACACCAGATCCAGGAAAATTAAGAAGAATTTACGATACGATTAAAGATATGGAGCAAGTGGAACTTCGTTTATCACCAGATGAAAGTGTTTATATTATAAACTGTAATGGTGAAGAAGCGAAAAAAGTATTACAAATCACTGCAGATGGAGCAAATACTACGTTTGAAGCATCAGTATCCTGTATCGGTTCTACCATATGTCAAGTAGGTGTAAGAGATTCCCAA
>JADIML010000026.1 GCA_017694765.1 Candidatus Scybalomonas excrementavium | reverse complement strand
TTTTCTACAGGACTTTTATCATTTTCTCTTTTTGCAAGTGCTAACACTCGCAATGCTTTTTTCGACATCCATTCCATCGCTTGTAAAATAGCTTGTCGATCTTTTGCTGTTAGGGAACGAACATGCCCTTTTTCTTCTATCTTTATACATCGTTTTAGAATTTCATCTGTAGAACCTTTTGTATAACTAATACTTCCTGCTCCTACTTTATGTAGAGTTGTCATCATCTTTCGTTCAGAATCAAACGGAATTTCCCCTGTTCTTGGATTTTGAGATTCCATTGTTTCTTTCTGGTAGCCGAATAAACGCCCAAATTCTAGCAAGGCTACTTCTGTTGGATCTCCAATTTCTTTATTTCCTTCTATTAGACTATCATTACATAATACAAAACCTTTCATATAATCAGATGGCACTTTTTTCGGAAATTCATCGATTGGATAAATTGTTCCATCATAATATCCATAACAAACTTTCATTTTATTTTGGGTCAAAGTTCCTGTTTTATCAGAACATACAACATTCACACAACCTAATGTTTCTACAGATGGAAGCCTTCTTACAATAGTCTTTACCTTGACCATTCTTGACACACTTAATGCTAGTACAATTGTAACAACTGCTGGTAATCCTTCTGGAACTGCTGCAACTGCTAACGAAATAGCTGTAATTAACATCTCAAAGATTGGTCTTTTTTGAATCACTGCTAATAAAAAAAGGAAGACACATAATAAAATAGCTAACAAACTTAGTAACTTCCCTAAATCTGCTAAACGTTTTTGTAATGGTGTACTTTCTTCTTCCACTTCATTTAACATCCCAGCAATTTTCCCAATTTCTGTATTCATTCCTGTGGCTACAACAATTCCTTCTCCACGTCCATGAATGACATTTGTTGAAGTAAATGCCATATTTTTTCGATCACCAAGTGCCACTTCTTTCATCGTTTCGTAGTTAGCATCTTTTTGTGCTGGTATCGATTCTCCTGTTAAAGCAGCCTCTTCAATTCGTAAACTTTGAGATACCATAAGTCTAAGATCTGCTGGCACTTGCCGTCCTGCTTCTAATAAGACAAGATCTCCAATAACAAGATCTTTTGCTTCAATTTCATAAATTTCTCCTTCTCTCTTTACTAAGGCCGTTGGACTTGCTAATTGCTTTAAAGACTCTAGTGCCTTTAATGCCTTTCCTTCTTGTACAACTCCAACAACTGCATTTACGAAAATAACAATTAAAATAATCCCTGTATCACTCCACTCTCTTAACAGCATAGAAATAGCTGCTGCTACAAATAAAATAAAAATCAATGGTTCATTTAATTGTTCCAGAAACATTTCATACCATTTTTTTGCTTCTTTATGTCTTAATTCATTGGCACCATATTGCTTTAACCTACGGCTCGCTTCTGCCTTTGTCAAACCTTCTTTTTCATCTGTTTTACATTCTTGTACGACTTCTTGTTTTCTTCTCGTCTCATACATAACCATCACTCTCCTTTCTCTACATACCAAATGATTCAAAACAGTATGTCCTATTGCTAATCCTATGTATCTCTTTTTTATATTATGCTTGACATTATTTGAAAAAATCTTTATACTTAAATAGTAATCATTATTAATATTATTTAAGGAGTGAACCTTATGAGCCCGATTTTAAAAAAGAGTAAACAACGTGATGCTATTTTATCTTTTTTAGAATCTCGTACAGACCATCCTTCTGCTGATGTTATTTATATGCATATGCGTAAAATTATGCCAAATATCAGTCTTGGTACGGTCTATCGTAATCTTGGTCTACTCTGCGAGCTAGGTCAAATTACAAAACTTCCTTGCGATGATAAAATTGATCGCTATGATTGCAGAGTCACACCGCATAATCACTTTATTTGTGATCAATGTGGCTGTGTTATGGATCTTGAAATGGATTCTATTGATTATATTAAAGAGACAGCATCCGAAAATTTTGGTGGTCAAATTTCCAGCTATCATGTATTTTTCCATGGTATGTGTGAAAATTGTTTCAATGAATCTCTAGACGAAGAGTAAAAAGAAAATCCAAAAATCGGTTGACAAAAAAAATTTAAAGTGATACAATCTAATCAATAATAGTAATGATTACTGTTATTTATTAGTATAGTATAATAAGTATTTTATAGAAAAGGAGATTTTAACAATGAAAAAATTCGTATGTATGGTTTGTGGTTATGTTCATGAAGGAGAAACAGCTCCAGAAAAATGTCCTGTATGTCAGGCACCAGCTTCTAAATTCCAAGAACAATCAGCTGATATGGCTTGGGCTGCTGAACACGTAGTAGGTGTTGCTCAAGGTGCTAGCGAAGACATCATGGAAGATTTAAGAGCGAACTACGAAGGAGAATGTAGAGAAGTTGGTATGTACTTAGCTATGTCTAGAGTAGCTCATAGAGAAGGATACCCAGAAATCGGTTTATACTGGGAAAAAGCAGCTCTTGAAGAAGCTGAACATGCTGCTAAATTCGCTGAATTACTTGGTGAAGTATTAACAGATTCTACAAAGAAAAACCTTGAAATGCGTGTAGAAGCTGAAAATGGTGCTACAGCTGGTAAATTTGATTTAGCAAAACGTGCGAAAGCTGCTAACTTAGATGCTATCCATGACACAGTTCATGAAATGGCTAGAGACGAAGCTCGTCACGGAAAAGCTTTCAAAGGTTTATTAGAAAGATACTTTGGTTAATTCTTAGGAATTATCGATATATACATAGAGGATTCTTTATAAGAATCCTCTATTTTCTTTGCCCTCCTTTCTTTTCTATGATATAGTAGTTTTATAACAAATTTATATACAATGATTGTATTTTAGGAGGAATTATGTCAAAACTACAACAATTATTACAACAAATTGATGATAAAAAAGACCAAACCAACCACAAAGATCTAGAATCTTTTTTCTCTTCCCAAAAATTTTATTTCGCAAAATGTCAATTTCTATCTGATAGCCTTGCTTTTTCTGATCTTATCGTATCACCAACCCAAGTAGATGCTATCTTAAAACATTCTTTCCAAACAAATACTTCCTCTTTTTCCTCTTCTTGTTCTTCTTTGAAACAAGAAATATTGTATGCCGTAACTGGTTATGGAAAAGCTTTTGATTTTATTCTTTCCCTTATAAAAGAAGTTCCATTAGAAATCACAGAAGACAAAATATATAAGATGCACCACCTTATTTTTTCTGATTATGAATGTATCCCACCCGACACATATCGAACTGTAGATTTCCAAGAACCAATTTTTGGATACCATTCTCCTGCTCCAGATGATCTTGACCATATTATGAAACACTTTGCCGATCAATTTCGTTCCTCTAGTACTACCTTACATCCTATTGAGCTATCTGCACTTATGGGAAAACGATTTCTTGATATGCACCCATTTTTAGAAGGAAATCATCGAATTGCCTTTTTACTTATGAACCTCATCCTCCTATATCATGGATACCCTATCATTTCCATCCCAGTATCGCAAAAAGAAACCTTTTTATCTGCTTTACATATTGCAAGAACATCTTATGATATGGATCCACTTTGCATCTTGATTGCGCATCTTGTTTTAGATTGCTATCACTCTTCCTCTAATGAATCATTGAAATCCCAATGATACAAAAATAGAAGGTGTCATAGTAAACGTATCTTGTTACGTCTACTATGACACCTTCTACTCTTTTTTATTTTGTCAACTCTTTATCCTCTTGTTCTTGTAAACTGCGAATCACATTTAACTCTTGATTATAAATATGTGTTTTTACACATTCCATTGCTTTTTCTTTATCATTATGAATAATGGCATCATAAATTTCTTTATGCTCTTTTAATAGCACTTCATGATAGTCTTCGTCTTTTGTATATTCCATTCGATATCGATAAATCTGCTCTCTTAAATTATTTAAAATTTGAATTAATCTGTCATTTTTTGTTGTTTTAAAAATAATATCATGAAACTCTACATCTTTATCCACAATATAAGAAACATCCTTGCTTTTTACTGCTTCTTCAAACTCTTGTAACGATTGTCTAAGTTCTAATTTTTCTTCCTCTGTAATTCTTTCACAAGATAAAGAAGCTGATAATTCTTCTAATGCACAACGTACTTCTAATACATTTCTTAAGTCTTTTTCTGTAATACGCGCGACTTCTGCTCCCTTTCTTGGAATCATTACAACAAGTCCTTCTAGTTCCAATTTTCGAATTGCTTCTCTAACAGGTGTACGACTTACTCCTAGTCGTTCTGCTAAAGCAATTTCCATAAGTCGTTCCCCTGGTGTAAATTCTCCTGTTAAAATAGCCTGACGTAATGTATTAAACACAACATCACGTAAAGGTAAATATTCATTAATATTGACTTTTAACTTATCATTCATAACGTTTTCCTTTTCTTCTTTCATTATCTGTTGCATATTCTGCTTTTCTAATGTTAAAAGGTTCTACTAGGTACGATTGTTTCACTAATCGTTGTCTTCGAATCGTAAATAAAGCATGTTTTGCTGTGTCTAAGTTATCATAAATCCCAAATACTGTAGGTCCACTTCCACTCATTAACGCATTCATTGCACCATGTTCTAACATTGTTTCTTTAATTTTTGCAATGATTGGATGTTGTTTTATCGTAACAGATTCTAATGTATTCGATAAGCGTTTTGCTACTCCTTGTAAATCTGTTTCTTTTAATGCCTCGATCATTCCATCAATATCTGGATGTTGCTCTATTTCTTGTAAATTTAAATGTTCATATACAAATCTTGTTGATACACTAATAGCTGGCTTTGCAATGACAAAATAACAGTCTGGTATGGCTGGTAATCTCGTTAAAATTTCTCCAATTCCTTCTGAAAGAGCTGTTCCTCTTAATAAACAATATGGAACATCTGCTCCTAGTTGCACTCCTAGTTCCATTAATTTTGGTATTTTAAGATTCAGAGCAAATAACTGATTCATTCCATAAAGAGCTGAAGCACAATCACTACTCCCCCCTGCCATTCCTGCTGAAACTGGGATATGCTTATCTAGATGTACGCGTACCCCTTCTTTTATTCCATACTCTTGTTTGATTAAAGCAATCGCTTTATAAACGAGATTTTGTTCATTGCAAGGTACATAACTTAGATTAGTTGTCAACTGGATCTCATCTTCTTTTATTTTTTCCATTGTAAGACGATCAAATAATTGTACCGTCTGCATAATCATGCGAACATCATGGTAGCCATTTGGTCTTTTCCCAATGACATCAAGAGCTAGATTAACTTTTCCATATGCTTTTAAATGAATCCGATCCATACTTTCTTAAAATCCTTTCTTCTGCTTCACGTATCTCGTAATGTATGCATTTGTTATCAAATTGTATTTTCTATTGTATCTTGTATACAAAATATTATAAGATCTTTTTCCAAAAAAATCAACTAATCTTCTCGATCTCTATCACTTTTTGTTTCATCATATAACAAACCTCCTCTTATGCCTCCTTGTACATCATGAGTTTTTTATATTATGGGAATAACTCATTAAGAGGAATTTCCTATCATGCAAAAAAAGAAGCTGTCACACAAAATATTAGTATGACAACTCCTTTCATTCATAAAAGAACTCTTGATTCTTTTGCAATAAAAATCCGTTCCCCTTTTCGAATCTCTTCTGATTCTAAGTCATTCATTTCCATTAGATGTTGCATCGTTGTATCATATCGTTTTGCTATCTCCCAAAGAGTATCTCCTTGTTTCACAATATAAACAACCATTCCCGGCAATTTAGCAAATTCTTCTTCATCAAATGGTACTTCTTTTGCATCAACAATTGATTTTCCTGTTTGACGTTTAAAAGCAATCGTATCAAGACTCACTTCTGCTTTAATTTCAATTTCATTGGAGTCAATCATAACGGCTGTCAACTGTTCAATACTGCCAGTCAACTCATAAATATCATCTTTTTTTAGTCCCGGCACTTCAATTAGATGGGAAAATGGCACCATTGTACTAAAACTATTAATCGGATAACGATCATCCCCAGATATGTATAGAATTGTAATTGCAAGAATTCCTTCTGCTTGAATACCATTTTCTGTATACTCTGTTTCATCAATTTTTACAGATCCATCTACATGGCAGATTTGCAAAAGGGAAGCTCCTTTTCCTTGAATTTGAATTTTACGATTGATTCGTGTCCTTGAATTATTACGAATTAATAAATTTTCAAACGTAAAATTATTTTCGATTAATTCCCATTTTTTCATCGGAACATAGAGATCTACAATAAAGTTCATTTCTTTTTCTTCATAAATTCGAATATCTAAATCTAAAGAACATTCAATTCCAAGTACCCGTTGCTCACCATCTGCATCTGGTTTTACATCAATTTGACTACTCGATAATTTCATTTTGATATTATCGATCATTCCTGTATCACATTCTCTACAAGGTAAATCCGTTTCAAATGGAAGCTCCCACTCCATATTTTGATACGGAAGATTTTCTTCTTCCCCTTTATAGAGTACAAAAAATAATAAATCGCCTTTGATACTAATTGTTTCTTTTCCAAGTCTTATCTCTGGATTTCGAATGGACAATCGCTCCCATAGTACTTCTGCTACATTTGGTTTATTCGCTGGAATTGTAACTTCATCCTTTAGACGCACCATATCCTTTTTATTGACAACAAGTCCTGTCATTCTTTGATTTTTCCGAAGCACTTGAACTCCATCTTCTCCTGATACTTCTTCTGCACCTTCAATCATATCCACATCGATCGAACGAATGAGAAAAGAAATTAATGATTTTACGGCTAGTTTTCGTGAATTGATAATGGAAATTGTTAAATCTTCTAATTCTCCTTCTGCCTTGATCGTATCCTCTGGCAAAACACCTTCCATATAAATTTCTTCTTCAAATGGAAATACATGAGAAAAGCAGGATATTCCTCCTCCTTGCATGGTATATAAAATATTTGTCTTTAATTCCCCAACTAACCGAATTTTATCAACAAGGGCTTCTGCCTCTAATAAAAATACTTCTCCTCTTGTTTCAATTAATTTATCTACATCCTGCTTCATATCAGGAACATTTAAATCTGTTTCTAGTGTATTTTGAACCGTCTTTAATGCTTTTGTCACACTGACGTTCATTTGCATTTGATTAAATTCCATAAAAAATCCCTCCTGACCTTTTTACTATTGTATTCAGACCAAGAGAGATTTATTCCTATCTATATTTTAGGCTCCAAACATCGTTTTTCATTTCTTTCTTATCGAAATGAAATTGTTTTATCTGGATTTTGTATTTTCACGACCACATAAGGATAAGAAATTCCTTGCTTTTTTTCTGATGGAAGTGGTCCTTTTAAATTCGTTTCAATCACTACTTGACTTGGTGTTTCATAAAGAGAAAGCACTTGAATACTATATCCTCCCATATTTTGCTCTCCATATCCAACTGCAATATAAGCATATTCTTTTGTTGTATAAGACAGATGGAATGGTTTTTCTTTCTTCTTTTCAATTAATTGTTTTAACTCTTTTGGAAGGTTTTCTTCATGACAAACTGTAAACTCTACTTCGTTTTTTGTTTCTTCTACGACATCTTGATTTTGCTGACATCCTATTAATATACTAGAAAGAAGACATAGGCTAATGAGAAGTTTTACACCCTTATTCCACATGAAATCTCCTTTGGTAATCCTATACCATTTTATTTCTTGTAGATACTATATGTCAATTTTCCAAATTTTATACAAAAGAATGAAACATTGAAAGAAGTGGGTGTCGAAACACCCACTTCTTTCTTATGCAATAAAAATATATTTTAAAATAAATATAATAGCCAATGCATACATTAAAACTGTAATTTTCTTTTCTTTTGCTTTTCCAGAAAATACATTTAATAATACATAGGAAATAATTCCAAGCGCAATTCCTTCTGAAATACTAGACATTAAAGGCATTGCAATAATACAAATAAATGCTGGTAATGCTTCTGTAATATCATCAAAATTAATTTTTAAAACAGAACTTAACATTAAAAATCCAACAATGACTAATGCTGGTGCTGTGGCAAATGATGGAATCGCTAAGAAAATTGGTGATAAAAATAAGGAAAGACCAAATAAAATCATAACAACAACACTTGTTAAACCAGTTCTACCACCTTCTGCAACCCCAGCAGCACTTTCTACAAATGTTGTGGTTGTAGATGTTCCAAAAAGTGCCCCTATCGATGTAGCAATCGCATCTGCAAGAAGTGCACCTTTAATTTTTGGTAATTTTTCTTCTTCATCTAACATATTAGCCTTTGATGCAACACCGACTAATGTTCCTAATGTATCAAATAAGTTTACAAATAAAAATGCAAATACAACAATAGCAAAATCTAATGAAAGAACTCCTGAACCAAATTGGAGCTTTGCAAATGTTGGTGCCATACTTGGAATAGAAATTCCATTTGAAAAGTCTGGTAATAAACTTCCCATTCCAAGTTCTTCATTTGGAACATAGATTCCTACAAGTTGTAATACAATTCCTATTCCCCAAGTAATAACAATTCCCCAAAGAATATTTCCTTTTACATTGCGTATCATCATAACCCCTGTAATTAAAATACCGACAAAAGCTAAGGCTGCTCCCACACCTTGTGAATGAATAGCCCCAGTTTCCATGGCTTCTTTAAAAGGGAAGATGGCTACATATGTGGAAGGATTTGCTACAATTAGATTGGCATTTTTTAAACCTAAAAATGCAATGAATAAACCAATCCCTGCTGTTACTGCAAACTTTAAAGTTGTTGGAATCGCATTAAAAATCGCTTCTCGCACATTGGTTAAAGAAAGTAAAATAAAAACAATACCTTCTACAAATACAGCTGCTAAAGCTATCTCCCATGAGTATCCCATACTACCACAAACTGTATATGCAAAATATGCATTTAATCCCATACCAGGAGCAAGGGCAAATGGATAGTTGGAAAAAAGAACCATTAAAAATGTACCTGCAATGGCTGATAAAGCTGTTGCGGTAAAGACTGCTCCCTGATCCATTCCTGTCGTACCCAAAATACTTGGGTTTACAGCTAAAATATAAGCCATAGCCATAAATGTAGTAATCCCAGCCATAACTTCTGTTCTAACATCTGTACCATGTTCCTTCAGATGAAAGACGTTGTCCAAAAAGTTCATAGAAAAGCTCCTCCTTGTGCTTCTTTTGTTTCATTGATATATCTATACTGTATTATACACCATTTTTATCGTTTGAAAATACTATTTTCCATTCTTATCAAAAACGACTTGTAATTTCTATGATATACAACTTGTATTGGTTATAAAATGCAGAATTTTTATTCTTTTTTTGCACTTTTTTTATAATTTACTTACCATCTTTTTATAAAACGAGCTAGTTTTCTTTTTTACATTGTGAATTTTTCCTTTTATACCTGACTAAATTACTAGATAATTTTTTATGAATATATAACCTATTCTGTATTTCTAGTCATAAAAAGACAAGAACAAATATGATATGACGCACAAAAGAGGCTATTTGTTACATTTCAAGGTATTTCCTATGAAATAAAAAAAAACAGCACTTCTCCCACTACCGAAAGGAAGTGGAATCTGTGCCTAAATCATATTGATAACTATTATAAAAACTTCTTTTGATACCAAGATAAAAATTCTTCTTTCTTTTTATTTTGTTCTATAGTATCTACTAATTTCTCCATATCTTTTGGTGAAATAAATGCCTTTCTTCGACTATTATAATGATTTGCAATTTTAAAATATTTGTCTGGATATAAAAGTAATAGATGGATAAATTGATAATCTTTTGCTTCTAATGAATGAATTTGGTTATATCCTTCTATCATCTTTTGTGCCACTTCAATTTGATACTGATTCTTCTCTAAAGCTTTTCTTAAAAAATGGTGAAAATCAATCCATTGACTTTGATAACAAAAATGCTCAAAATTAATGGTTGCAATTCCTTTTTCTGTTTTTATAATATTGTGTTGATTATATTCTCCATGACAAATTCCAAGGGCTGTCTTTTCTTGAGATTCTCCTATCTCTTTACAAATAGATATTGCTTCTTTTGCCTGCTGAAAAAAATTGTCATAACTTCTCATATATAAATATTCAAATTCACCTTTTTTCAGGCTATGTTCCATATAAGTCTTTGCACGCTTTAATTCTCTTGTTCGTTTTTCCAACAGACTAAGAAGAGACTGGTGCCGTTTTCGTTCTCTTTGTCCTACTGGTGCTTTTTCTGCTATTTTATGAAACTGTGCTAAATTTTTCGCTGCCAACTTAATATCTTCTGCATTTCTTATATCACACTCTTTTCCTTCATAATATTCTTTCATAATATAAATCGTATGATAGCGATCTTCTGCAAAAAATGTTCCCTGTTTATTTTTAATATGCTGATCAACAAAGGAAAACCCTTCTAAACGCAAATATTGCTTTAATTCATACTCATCCATTAATTTTCCTGCACTTGAGTGAAACTCCTTTAATATGGTCATTCCATCTTTTGTTACACATATAGTTCCACCTCGTCCACGATATGTATGCTCTACATGAAGATCAAATTGATCAATAATCTCTAATAATTTCTCGTCCATTGTACTCCTCCTTATCGCTTTCTTGTACAAAGAGAACTGTCTTTTGTCTCTTTCTCTCTTCTATCGTATGAAAAGGAGGAGCTTGCTATTCCTTATTTTCTAAACTTTTTGTTTTCTTATCCACTTCTTATTTTTGATCATTCTTACTTACTCTTATATATATTTGCTTTTTACAATCTGAATCAACTGTTCTTTTTGATTATAGTTGGGATTATCCAGTACAAGTTCTAACAACTCATTTAAAATCGTTCCCATTTGCACACCTGGTTTTATACCAATTTCTATTAAATCTCTTCCTGTTAGTGCAAGCTGTTTTAATGTGACACATTGTCCAAGTCTTATAATTTCTTCATACTGTTTTTTGGCTTCCTCTATATTTGCCAGTTTTTCTTCTCTTTTGAATGCACTTTGTGCCATAGCATCTGCATATTGTACTTGTAACAACATTGGAAATAAGTCAATTCCTATCTGATTCATTGTATGACGAACCTTCTTATCTGTAACTGGTGCTTGGAAATGTTGATCATGCCAACGGACTAACTTACATACTGTTTGAATCGTATGATTATCCAATTTCATTCGGCGTAAAATCTGTTTGGCTACTTTTTCCCCTTCTATATCATGGCCATGAAAATGATCGATTCCTTTTTTATCTGTTGTTTTTTTCATTGGTTTTGCCACATCATGTAATAACATTGCCCATCGTAACACTGCATTTGCTTTTATATGTTTCATTGCATGAATCGTATGAATTCCTACATTATAACAGTGATGTGGATTGTTTTGTTCTGTTTCTATCATACGATCAAATTCTGGCAACACTATCTTTGTAATTCCCAATTCTTTGGCATCGATTAATTTTTCTGGATGGTTAGAAGTTAAAAGTTTTGTCAATTCCACTTGAATACGCTCTGCACTGATATCTTTTAAATACTTTGCTCTTGTTTGCATAGCTTCCTTTGTTTTCTCATCAATCTTAAAATTTAACTGTGCCGAAAATCGAATGGCTCGTAAAATACGAAGAGCATCTTCATCAAATCGTTCCTCTGGAATTCCAACACAACGAATGATTTCTTCCTCTAAATCTTTCATTCCACCAAACAGATCCTGTAGACCTTCCTCTTCATTATAAGCCATAGCATTGATAGTGAAATCTCGTCTTTTTAGATCTTCCTCTAAACTTTTTGTAAACAATACTTCCTTTGGTCGTCTATGATCTTCATACTCGCCATCCACTCGATAAGTCGTTACTTCATATGACTCTTTGTCCATTAAAACAGTAACGGTACCATGTTGAATTCCTGTATCAACGGTTCTTCGAAATAACTCCTTGATCTCCATAGGAGAAGCTGACGTTGTAATGTCCCAATCCATAGGCTGTTTCTCTAAAATGGAATCCCTTACACAACCTCCAACGACATATGCCTCATATCCATGTGACATTAATGTTTGAATAATTTTATTTGCATTTTCTGGTATTTGAATCTGCATACGAATATCCTTTCTCTTGTTCTTTTATCAAAATCTATCGAAATACAATACATTTTCTTTTTTATTATGACAATTATAACACGTACTTGAAAAAGTAGGAAACATTTCTATCACACTTTCTTTTTTCTTCTCTGTTAGCACTCTTACCAATTGAGTGCTAATTTTTTCTTGACATCCATTTTCAAAGGTATTACAATAAGGATTGTACACATAAATCATTATGAGACAATTGTAAAATATTTATTAATTTATATATATTATCAATCTAAAGGAGTGTTTACTATGGCAAATAAACAAGGTAGTTTATCAATTAACAGTGAAAATATTTTTCCGATTATTAAAAAATGGCTTTATTCGGATCATGACATTTTTATTCGTGAATTAGTTTCTAATGGTTGTGATGCTGTTACAAAGCTCAAAAAACTTGATATGATGGGAGAATTTTCTCCTGCTGATGATGAAACTTATCGCATTGATGTAGTTGTTAGTCCAGAAAACAAAACAATCAAATTTATCGATAACGGTCTTGGTATGACAGAAGAAGAAGTCAATGAATACATTTGTCAAATCGCTTTTTCTGGAGCAGAAGCATTTTTAAACCAGTATAAAGATAAAACAAATGAAGATCAGATTATTGGCCACTTCGGTCTTGGTTTCTATTCTGCATTTATGGTTGCAGATAAAGTTACAATTGAAACTCTTTCTTATAAAGATGGTGCAAAGGCTGTTTATTGGGAATGTGATGGTGGCACAGACTATATCATCGATGACAGTGAAAAAACAACTCGTGGTACTGAAATCACTCTTTACTTAAATGATGATAGTACAGAATTTGCCAACGAATATCGTGCAAGAGAAGTATTAACAAAATACTGTTCTTTTATGCCAGTTGAAATTTACTTAACAAATGCTGATACAGAAGATTCTTCTGAAGAATTAGAATTTGAACAGGATACAAATACTGAGGTTGTCAATGAAGATGGTACTCCTGCTACTGATTCTGATAGCGAACAAGAAACAAAAGAAGTAGAAGCGCCAAAGCCTCTTAATGATACAACTCCACTTTGGACAAAACATCCAAATGATTGTACAGAAGAAGAATATAAAGAATTTTATCGTAAAGTATTTATGGACTTTAAAGAACCTTTATTCTGGATTCATTTAAATATGGATTATCCTTTTAACTTAAAAGGTATTCTCTACTTCCCTAAAATTAATACAGAATATGATTCTTTAGAAGGAACAATTAAATTATATAACAACCAAGTATTTATCGCTGATAATATTAAAGAAGTTATTCCTGAATTTTTACTTTTATTAAAAGGTGTTATCGACTGTCCAGATTTACCATTAAACGTTTCTCGTTCTGCTCTTCAAAATGATGGATTTGTAAAGAAAATTTCTGATTACATCACAAAGAAAGTAGCAGATAAATTATCTGGAATGTGTAAAACAGATAAAGAATCTTATGAAAAATATTGGGATGATATCGCTCCATTTATTAAATTTGGTTGCTTAAAAGATGATAAATTCAACGATAAAATGAAAGATTACATTTTATTTAAAAACTTAGAAGGAAAATATGTAACTCTTCCAGAATACTTAGAAGCTGGAAAAGAAAAATATGAAAACCAAGTGTTCTATGTAACAAATGAACAGGAACAATCTCAATATATCAACCTCTTTAAAGCAGAAGGAATGGATGCAGTGCTTTTAACTCACAATATTGATACTCCATTCATTACACATTTAGAAAGCAGAAATAATGATGTGAAATTCTTACGTATCGATGCTGATCTTTCTGATAACTTTAAAGAAGAAACTTCTGAAGAAGAATTAAAAGAAACAACAGAAACATTAACAGAAGTGTTCAAAAAAGCATTGAATAAAGAAACATTAAATGTGAAAGTAGAAAAATTAAAAAATGCAGAAATCTCTTCTATGATCACTTCTTCTGAAGAAGGTAGAAGAATGGCAGATATGATGAAAATGTATGGCATGATGGGAATGGATCCGTCTATGTTTGGAGCAGGAAATTCTGAAACATTAGTGTTAAACGCAAACAACAACCTTGTTCAATATGTACTTGCAAATCCAGAAGGCGAACATACTTCTATTATCTGCGAACAGCTTTATGATTTAGCTACTTTAGCAAATCATCCACTTTCTGCAGAAGCAATGACCAAATTTATTGCAAGAAGCAATCAAATTCTTTCTATTATTACAAAATAAATAGAATAACAAAGTTACAGTTTATGTAGAAGAGAAATTTTCTATTATATAGTCTATCATATAAAAATACGTATTGTAAGGAATTGAAAATAACTTACAATACGTATTTTTTTAATTCTTTCATAAACTCTTTATAACATTTTTATTTATCTGATTTCTTATCTTTTACTTTCTTAAAAATCGCACCACCAAGACAAATAACAACTACTGCATAGAAGAAAATATCCTCCATTATATCGTTTTATTTCAATTTGTACTATATCATATTACATTATATTGTATTAAATTTCAATATATAGAGTTTGTGTTATATGAGATTTCTTATGAAGTTTCCTATTATGAAACTTCTGATTTTGATTCTTACTCCCAAAATCTCTCGATTTCTTCTTCTGTAAGTTTCATAATAAACTGTATTTTTATTTGTAAAAATTCTTCTAAGTCATATAAAATTCGATATAAAATAGCACGGTTTTCGAACTCTCCTCGTGTAACCGGAAGAGGCTCTTCTTTCATCTTCTCTATCATAGTATCTAAATTTTCTTTTAATCGTTTGGCATTGTTATGTTCATGAAAGGTCTTACTAATTTCTTCTATATAAGATGAAACAAACTTCGCTTGTTTTGGAACACTATGCAAAAGATTTATGTTTTTATATAACTTTTTTAATATAAAACTTTGACTTTCACGCATTTGAACATATTTAATAAAATACTGATTATCTGATATCAGCGCATTATCCCTTTCCTCATATGCCCAAATCTCCATCTTCTGTAATTCCTGATCCAATTTATCAAAACGAACATCCGTATAACAAATATCATTTTCCATCGTTATCATTTGAGCCATTTGGTATAAAATCTCTCGAATCGAGGATTCTAAATTTTTTTGTTTTTCTCTAATTGCTCCTACGTTTCCTGGCATATAAGTGTTCATAATAATACCAATGAAAGTTCCAATGAATAAAAGCAACATTTCATTTTTTATCCAAAAGAAACTCATCGATTGCTCTGCATAAAAATGAAACATTAAAACTGTATTCATAACAAGTCCATCTTGTAAGGAACATAGATAGCAAAAACTAGAAAAAAGTAACAGAAAACATCCAATGGCTAACACTTGATATCCAAATAGATGAAAACTCAAAAAAGCAATGATTAGAGCAATAAAAAATGCTCCAATTCGTTTTCCTACAAGGAGTAACGTTTCCCTCTTTGTATTTTGAATACTTAATATTGTAATAACACCAGCTGAGGTACTATAAGAGATTCCTAGTAAATTGGCAATCAGAATCGCTAGAAACGCTCCGATTGTAACTTTTAACACTTTTATCAAATTGACTGACGAAAAGAGTAATCTTTGTTCTCTCATCTATGCTCTACCTACCATTCTTCTATTCCATAATGGAATCTAATAATAATCTTGTATATTCATGTTTTGGAGAATTAAAAATTTCCTCCACATCTCCTTCTTCCACAATTTGTCCTGCTTTCATAACAAGAACGCGATCACACATTTGATAAATTACATTCAAATCATGAGAAATAAACAAATACGAAAGCTGATTTTCTTCTTGTAATCGAATCATAAGTTCCATAATCTGCTTTTGAATTGTCACATCCAAAGCCGAAACAGGTTCATCTGCAATGATAAATTTAGAGCCTTGAATTAGACTAATAGCTATGCTAACTCGCTGTCTTTGACCACCACTTAGCTCTTTTGGATACCTTTCTAAATGGGAGGGTGTAAGCCCTACCTTAACTATCATTTCTTCGACTCTTTGTTTTCTTTCTTGTTTTGGAACTTTCTGTATTCTTAAAGGCTCTTCTAAAATCCACCCAATTTTCTTTCTTGGATTCAAAGAAGAAAATGGATCTTGAAATACCATCTGTGGATTTTTCGTATGATGAATCATTTCCCCTTCTTCTATATCTAACAATCCTAATATTGCTTTTGAAAGAGTAGATTTTCCACATCCACTCTCTCCTACTAACCCTACTATTTCTCCTTCTTTTATCATGAAACTAATGTCTTTTAATACGTTCTTTTTTTCTTTATAGGAGACGCTAACATGGCTCACTTCTAAAATTGTTTTCATTGCATCCCCTCTTTTCTTCTCTTTCGGAAAGACATCCTTCTAGTTGGAATTGCCTGTAGTAGCTCTTTTGTATAATCTTCTTTTGGAAAGTGAAAGACTTCCTCTACATCCCCTTCTTCCATTTTCTTTCCTGATTTCATAACAACAACTCTATGACATAACTTATGAATCACTCCAAGATCATGGGAAATAAATAAAATAGAAAGTTTTTTCTCTTGATTGATTTTCTTTAATAGTGCAAGAATCTGTGCTTGAATTGTGACATCAAGTGCTGTCGTTGGCTCATCTGCAATCAATAATTTAGGTTCCATAATCAGTGCCGAAGCTATCATAATTCGTTGTCTCATTCCACCTGAAAGCTGGTGTGGATATTGATGATATATGATTTCTGGATTTGGTAACTCTACAAGTTTCATCACTTCCATAGCTCTTTTTTTTCGCTCTAATTTTGAAAGATTTGTATGAAGTTTCAAACTTTCTTCTATTTGCTGTCCAATACGATGAACTGGATTTAATGCTGTCATTGGTTCCTGAAAGATCATTCCGATTTCTTTTCCTCTGATTTCTTGCATCTTTTTTTCTGTATAAGAAGAAATTTCATTGCCACAAAATCGAATAGTTCCACCTGTAATTGCTGCAGTTTCGTTTAATAACTGCATAATGGCTAAAGAAGTTTGTGTTTTTCCAGAGCCAGATTCTCCAACAATTCCTACAATCTCCCCTTCCTTCATAGCGAAAGATACGTCTTTTACGACTTTATTTCCTTCTTTTCCATGAAAAAAAGTTACTTCTAACTGATCAACTTCTAATACGTTCATGATCTTCCTCCTTTGCTAAGCCCTTCACTTATCATGGAAAAACTAAGAGCTAATAAAACAATTGCCATTCCCGGAAAAATTGCAATCCATGGAGCTGTTGCTAAGTAAATCTGAGATTCTGCTAACATTCTTCCAAGACTTGGGGTTGGTGGCTGTACTCCAAGTCCAAGATAACTCATACCTGCTTCTGCTAGTATAGCATTATTAAATCCAATTGCCAGCATGGATAAAATCGTTGGAACTGTATTTGGCAAAATATGAACAAATAGAATTCGAAAATGGGATACTCCCATGAGCCTTGCACTTTTCACATAATCCATATCTCTATGTGTTAGAAACTCACTTCTTGTCATACGGGAAAAACTTGGAATAAAAACAATCGAAAGTGCCAAAATCATATTATTTTGCCCTACTCCTAGAACACTAATAAAAATCAATACTAACAAAATATTTGGAAATGCGATAATCACATCATTGATTCTCATGCAAATTTCATCCATCCATCCTCCAAAATATCCTGTAACTGCTCCAAGAACTACACCAACGATAGCACCAATACTCACCGTAGAAAGAGCAATGATAAACGTTGTTCCTAGCCCTTTTAAAACACGACTGCATATATCCCTTCCAAACTGATCGGTTCCAAATATATGTTGAAAAGAAGGTGCTACTAGTTTTTCTTTTGCATTCATCATATCTGGATCAAATGGCGTATAAAAAATACTAAGTAAAAAGAGTAGAAAGAGAAATAGAGCAATGCCCATCCCTATCACCAGTTGATTCTTTTGTTTTTGTCTCATATTTTCTTGGTTCCTTTCTATTTTTTTACTCGTACTCTTGGATCGATTTTTCCATATAAAAAATCGACTAGAAAATTAGTTATAATCACAAAGGTTGCAATAAAAATAATAATAAATTGGACAACTGGATAATCACGACTGGAAATAGACGTAATCAAAAGATTCCCAAGCCCTGGTATCGAAAATACTTGCTCCATAATCACACTATTTGCAACTAAATCAATTAACACCATAGCTCCAAAGGTAATGGTCGGCATAAGAGCATTTCTTAAAACGTGATGATACAATACTTGATACTTTGTATTTCCTCTACTATAAGCAGTTCTCACATAATCCATATCCATCTGTGAAAGAATAGCAGAACGAAGAATCTTAATTGCCATTGCAGTTTTTGGGATTGCCATAGCAATACTTGGTGGAATTAAATAGAGAAAAAAACCTATCGGATCTCTTGAAATGGCAACATAAGCTCCCGGTGTAAACCACCTTAATATAAGTCCAAAGATGAAAGTCAGTATCATACCAATGAAAAAACTTGGAACTGCCATCATAATTTGATTTACAATACAAATTCCTTGATCGAGCCATGAACTTTTATAGCTTGCACAAAAAATTCCTACGGGAATACTTATTGTCACAACAAATAAAAAGGACATACCAACAAGTGCTATCATAATAGGAATTCTGTCTTTTATCATATCTTTTACTGGAATATTATATCGATAAGAAATACCAAAATCCCCTTTTAAAATATTACAAATCCATGTTCCATAGCGAGTAAAAACTGGTTCATCAAGTCCCATTTCTTCCCGAAGAGCTTCTACTTGCTCTTTGGTTGCTTCTGTTCCAAGTTTTGATTGTGCTGCATCTCCTGAAATCACCGAAAATGCAAGGAATGATAAAAAAGAGACAACAAACACTGTTATAATGAGAGCTACTAATTTTTTTAATCCATATTTCATTTTATCTTTTTCCTCTTCTCTCTTTTTATGTGGGAAATTATTCTTGTTTTACTTTATAAATTTTTGCCATATCTTGCACATAAAGGGGATAAAATTCATATCCAGCATAATCTTTATGAAGTGCTACTTCACTATTCATATCTTGAATATAGACATTGGCCGCATCTTCTGTCAGCATTGTTTCCATTTTCTTATATAACTTTATTTGTTCTTCTTCCTTCGTACTTTCTCGCACTTTTTGATACAACTTATCATACTTAGGATTCCAATAATTAATAAAATTTCTTGAATAATCGGATGTGAATCGTTCTAACATAGCTCTAGCACTTAAATAAGCAGCATCTACACCAACTACTGTGGACTGATAATTTCGATTGGCATATACATCACTAAGCCAAGCATCCCACTCGATTAATTCGATTTTAGCTGTAATCCCAATTCTTTTTAATTGTTCTATTAAAACTTGTGCTGCATCGATATGCTTTTGATAATTAGCTGGTACGGTAATTGTCATTTCAAATCCATTTGGATATCCAGCTTCTTTTAACAGCTGTTTTGCCTTTTGAATATCTTCTGTATAATAATTAGCTAATTCTTGTATATAATATTTTTTAAATGCTGGAAACATACTACTTCCTACTATTGTTCCCTTTCCATCTGCTATTAAATCTACAATTTCTTGGCGATTTACTGCATAGCAAAGAGCTTGTCGAACACGAATATCATGAAATGGTTTTGCTGCATGATTTAAATATAAGGCTTGTACTAAATTGGAACCTCCTTGGTAAATAGTAAACGGATCATTTTTTAGCTGGGCTGTTTCATTGGTTGTCATTCTAGTTGCCATCTGAATAGAACCTCCCTTTAAACCATTTACAAGGGCACTGCTATTTGTTACTACTTTAAATGTAACTTCCTCTAAATGAGCTTGATTGTCTTTATCCCAATAATCATCAAACTTTTTAAATGTAATATACTCTTGAGGAGCTCGCGATTCATAGCGAAATGGTCCTGTCCCTATTGGATATTTCTCAAAATCATTTGTCCCCTCTGGAACAATCGCTACTGTCAAATACGCTAAAAATTCAATATCTGCCTGTTTTAAATGAATTTTTATGATCGTATCATCTACAATTTCCACACTTTTTACATTAGAAAACGCCGCTATCAACGGGGTTTTCCCCTCAGTGATACCGGCGCAACGCTCAATCGAATATTTGACATCCTTTGCAGTTACTTCTTCACCATTATGAAACTTTACTCCTTGTCTAAGAGTAAAAACATACGTCTTTCCACCATTTTTGATGGTATGTGACTTGGCAACTGCGTCTATAAAATTTCCTAAATGATCAGGTTTTACTAGACCTTCATACATGTTAAATAAAACTTCCTTAGTTCCTGCCGCTACTGATTTGTGTGGGTCAAGACTATCTAAATCTTGTGAAATTCCTACTACAATAGAACTCTCTTTTCCTTCTTCTTTCTCGCCAAGGCATCCACCAAGTACAAGTGTTAAAGTAAAGCTAAAGAAAAGCAAACACATTTGTTTTCCAACTCGTTTCATATAATCTCCTTTTCTTTTAAAAGTTCTCTCATTATATTATTGTCAAGGTCATTGTACAAAACCTCACTTTAAAATGCAAGTATCTTTTTTCGTACATTCTTCTACAAAATAATAATTTCTTTTTCTGCCATTTGACAAAAAATAGGAAGTTCTGATAGTTTTTTCAAATATAGATTTCCAATCTCACTTACAACGGCTTTTTTATTCGTAATATACCCAACTCGAATCGTTTCATTGGTGTCAATTGGTTTTGCTAAAATAGTCCCTGCCTTTAAATTATCTCCTATAATTCCTGTGGATACTGTATACCCATTTAAACTAAGCATCAAACTAAAAATAGTCGCTCGATCACTTACTTTGATACTCTTTCTTTTTGGAACTGTACTAAGCATTTCCTCTGCAAAATAAAAAGAATTATATTCTCCTTGTTCATAAGAAAGATATGGATAATCTGTTAGTTCTTCTAATTGAATTTTCTCTTTATGAGCAAGTGGATGTTGTTCTCCAATAAAAATATGTGGCTTTGCTTGAAATAGTTCGTGAAATTCCAATTTGTTTTCTTTTAAATAACGATTCAGTACTTTTTGATTAAAATCTGTTAAATATAAAATTCCGATTTCACTTCTTAAATTTTTCACATCATCAATGATCTCTGATGTCTTTGTCTCCCTTAAAGAAAAATCATAATCTTCCATTTCACATTCTTTGATTAAATTTTTAAAAGCATCCACAACAAAGGAATAATGTTGGGAGGAAATTTGAAATCTCTGCTTTATGTTCCCTCGATATCGATACTTTTCTTCCATAAGTTCTGCTTGCTCTACGACCTGTCTTGCATAACTCATAAACTCTGCCCCTTCTGAAGATAGGACAATTCCTCGATTGGTGCGATTAAAAATTGTAATGTGAAATTCATTTTCTAATTCCTGAATGGCACTTGTAAGACTTGGTTGTGTCACAAATAATGTCTTTGCCGCTTCACTAATGGAACCTTTTTCTACTACCATAATACAGTAACGAAGTTGTTGTAATGTCATTCCTCGAATCTCCTTTGCCTTTATTTCTCGTACGTTTTTCTTTGTTATAGTGTACTATGGTTTTTGATCGATGTAAATAACTCATTCAGAGAAGTTTCTTAATAAAAGAAAAAATACGTATTGTCTAGAGTAAACACTCTGTCCAATACGTACTTTTTCTTTTATGGTGGATTACTTCTTAGTTGAAGAAGGACCAAAATTCATTTTCATTATTTGGGCTTGAACTTCCATTGTTATAATAGTTGCCGTTATTATAGCTATTTTGGTTGTTTTGTTGCTCTTGTTGATTTTTAATAGATTCTGTTTTCTTACCTAATTTAATAGTAAGTTCTTTCTCTGTATATTCTCCATTTTGATTTTGACGTTTTACAGTTAAAGTAACAGTTTCTCCTGCTTTCTTTCTAGATAGTAAACTTTGTAATCCATCCATTGTGCTAACATCTCTATCATTGAACTTCACAATAATATCATTTGCATATAACCCACCTTTTTCAGCTGGTGAATCTGTAGTTACTGTTGCTACATATACCCCAGAAGGAATATCAGTACCCATATATTGTCTATACTGATCAGAAACAGTAGAACCTGTAATTCCTAAATATGCTTGCTGATTTTCTGGTACACTGGATTCATTCATAATATCTTCTAAAATTGGCTTTGCTGTTGCCATAGGAATTGCATATCCCATACCTTCTACACCACTTTCAGAATATTTTGCAGAGTTAATTCCAATGACTTCACCGTTCATGTTAATTAAAGCACCACCACTGTTACCTGGATTAATTGCTGCATCTGTTTGTGTTAATGTCATTGTTTTATCTTCTAACTGCACTTCACGATTTAAAGCACTTACATATCCACTTGTTATAGACTGTCCATATCCAAGTGCATTTCCAATCGCTACTACTTGTTGCCCAAGGGTGACTTCATCAGAATCTCCTAAAGAAGCAACTTTAATAATTCCTAATGTTTTTTCACTAATATTTTTCACTGGAACTTTTACAACGGCTAAATCTGAGTCTGGATCTGTTCCAACGATTGTAGCATCTACAATTTCTCCTTCGCTAGAATCTGGAGAACCACTATAAAATGTTACTTGTACCTTTGTGGCATCTTCAATAACGTGGTTATTTGTTGCTACATATAAATTGTCTTCATCTTTTGCAATAATAATTCCAGAACCACTTCCAGTTCCTTCTGTTTTATATTGTTGATTGAAAAATCCATATTGGATAGATTCAACTGTACTTGTAATGGCTACAATGGCTGGCATTGCACTTTGTGCGACTGCCGAAACACTTCCTGTAGAACTAACAGAACTTCCATTTGGAATACTTGTTGTATTTAATTGAATTTCTGAACTTCCATTGCCAAAAAGACGATCAGCCCCATAATTGACACCTTGGAACACAACTCCTGCTACCAGACCAAATACAGCCGCTCCTGCTACTAATTTCGTTGCACGCTTTCCAAATCCATTGGACTTTTTATTTCTTTTCTTCTTTGGTGGCTCTGCATCATTATTTACCTGTTCATATTGGTATTGATTATCATAGTATGTGTTTTGTTCTTCATATTGATTTCTCATACTGTATGCACCTCCTTGTTGGAAATTTGTTTCTTTCTCATAATTTCCATAACTTGCTGGTTGACGTTCCTGTGTAAATTGTGAATGCTCTGTATGATTGGCACGTTGAAATCCATTTCTATCTGTTTGTGTATCATTTTGATAATAAATATGATTTCCTGTTGCCTGCATCTGTTCTGAGGTATCGTGATATAGTCCTGTTTGACTCATTGATTCTTGATTTTCTGTTTCATTTTTATTATTTATGTTAAGTCCATTATCTTCATTTTCAAAATTCATTTGTATAATCTCCTTTCGAATGTTGTTATTAAAAATTTGATTTTTCATCTTGTTGTTTTCTTTATTTTCTTCTATCTTACCAAGTAATTGTGTTCGATTTGTGTCCGAATTGTTATAAATTTATGATTTTGTAAGAAAAATGCTATTGTGAAAAAAAATAATATCATGTATGATAGAGATTAAATGAATTGTGAACGAACTTTTAACAAATATACCCTAATTTCTCTTTTTACTTCATAGTATTACTATGGAAATCGCTTCTAAAAAAGTAGAAAAGATTTTGAAATAAACATAAGAGGTTATGAACTATGATTAAACAAAATCAAAAATATTTAAACTTTATTCATGTTATACTAGATGCTCTTATTATATGCATCTCTTTTGGACTGGCATACTTTATTCGATTTAATACCGTATTTTCCTATAGCTACAGTCGGAAGTTTTTCCCTACTGTCCTTGCCAATGAGACGTTCTTTCAAGCACTTCTCATCAAGTCGAATTATGCAAAAGCATTGTTATATTTAGTACCACTTTATTTAATTATTTACTTTGCATGCCAATTATATTCTCCAAAGAGATTTCGGAATTATCAATTTGAACTCTCAAATTTAATTCAAGCAAATGTTATTGGAATTATTGGATTTATTTTAATGCTCTTTTTAACAGAACCAAAATACTTTTCACGTACCATGCTTTTTTTGTTCTTTGTATTAAATACTTTACTAGATTTTATCTTACGAAGTATTATCCGATATTTTTTAAGAACAACAAGACAGCTTGGCAAAAATCAAAAACATGTCATTGTCATTGGATTTAGTGTTGCTGCCGCTGCCTATATTGACCGTATTCGTGAAAATCCTCAATGGGGATATACACTTCATGGAATTTTTGATGATCATGTTAAGGAAAATTTCTCTTATCGAGGCTCTAAGTTTATTGGCAAAATTTCAGATCTTCCAGAATATTTAGCAACTCATAATTTAGATGAAGTAGCCATCACTCTTAGTATCAATGAATATTCAAAACTAGAAGGACTTGTAAAAATTTGTGAAAAATCTGGTGTTCATACGAAATTTGTCCCAGATTATTATAATTTTATCTCAAGTAAACCTTATACAGAAGATTTAAATGGCTTACCTGTCATTAATATACGAAATGTACCTCTTACAAATACTTTTAACCGGGTGACAAAACGTATTATAGACATTATAGGCTCTCTCGTTGCAATCATTCTCTTTTCCCCAGTTATGATTGTAACAGCTATTTTAGTAAAGAAAAGCTCCCCAGGTCCTATTCTCTTCAAACAAATTCGTGTTGGATTTGGTAATCGTGAGTTTTCTATGTATAAATTCCGTTCTATGGGAGTACAAGATCCTTCCAAAGAAAAATCTGGTTGGACAACGAGTAATGATCCTCGTGTTACTCCAATTGGTAAAATTATAAGAAAAACGAGTATTGATGAATTACCACAGCTTTTTAATGTATTAAAAGGGGATATGAGCCTTGTTGGACCAAGACCAGAACGTCCACAATTCGTAAAAAAATTCCAAGAAGAAATCCCTCGCTATATGATCAAACACCAAGTTCGTCCTGGGATGACTGGTTGGGCACAGATCAATGGCTATCGAGGTGATACTTCTATTAAGGGAAGAATTGAACATGACCTATATTATATTGAAAACTGGTCCTTAGGACTTGATATTAAAATCTTATTCCTTACCATTTTCAAAGGATTTGTCAATAAAAATGCCTATTAAGTTAGGAGAAAGGATTATGCTATGAGTACAAGAAAAAACCGTATGCAACCGGATCAACAAAGCCGTCATTATGATGGAAATAGAGCGCCACAAAACTATGAGGGTGATGATAGAGTTAGAAGAAATCCAAATACTTCCCGTCCTCCTTCTAAAAATAAAAAAAGAAGAAAAAAAAGACGTCGCCGTATGAAGTTTCTTTTATTCCTAGAAATTATTGTTATCTTAATTGGAATTTTATTTGGACTTTATTATTTTGTATTTTCCAAACTTCAACAAGATAAAATTAATATGACAGATGTTGTTATCAATGATATTCAAGATGAAAATATAAGCAACTATCGAAACATTGCTTTATTTGGAGTTGATTCTCAAACAAACGATCTCGGTGCTGGCAATCGTTCTGATGCTATGATTGTTGCTAGTATTAATAAAAAGACAAAAGAAGTAAAACTTCTCTCTCTTTATCGAGATACTTATGTCAATGTCGATCGTACAGAAGGTTCTGAACTTACAAAATTAACACATGCCTATTCTTTTGGTGGTCCAAAACTTGCAGTTAGCACAATTAATCAAAATCTTGATTTGAATATTACGGATTATGTTACTGTTAATTTTAAAGCATTGGCTGATACTGTCGATTTACTCGGTGGAGTTGACTTAGATATTCAAGAAGCTGAACTTGGAAATTTAAATGATTATATCGGCAATATGAATAAAATTAATGGTGGAAATTCTCCAAAACTAACACATGGTGGTTTACAAACACTTGATGGAAATCAAGCTGTTGCCTACTGTCGTATTCGCTATGTTGGAGATGGTGATTTTAGAAGAACCGAACGTCAAAGAACTGTTATTGAACAAATTGTTGCAAAAGCGAAGAAAACAAACCCAATTACTTTATCAAAAATAGTAAAACAAGTATTTCCTCAAACAATGACAAGCCTTGATTCTCTTGATGTTCTAGCATTAGCAAAAGATGTTTTTGGCTATGAGATCGTAGAAACAAAAGGATTTCCTTTTCATACAACTGGAACAAAATTAAGTGGTATTTACTATGGAATTCCAACTACATTAGAATCCAATGTCATAGAGGCACATAACTTCTTATTTGGAACAGAATCTTATACGCCATCGGATACGGTAAAAAATATTAGCAACCAAATTATTAATTATACCGGTATTCAGTAATTCCATAGAGTATAATACATTCAAAAAACTTGTATAAAAAATACGTATTGAAAAGAATTTTTATTCTTTCCAATACGTATTTTTCTTATATCGAATACTGGATACATTCCTATACGAGCCAATGAATACTATCCAATTTTTTCATTTTTTCCTGCTATATTCTCATATCGATTCGCTTTGATTTCCATATTTTTACTTTCTATGATATAAAGTCCAAACTTACTTGCTCCCATTACTTTATTATTGAGAACCTTACTACTACTCGCTTTTTTTAATCCGATTCCCATTTCCTTTGGATTGGAAATTATATTATTGATTACTCTTGTGTTACGACTTCCTGACTCAACCCAAATTCCATGCTTTTTGGCATTTACAATTTTATTCGATTTCATCAATGTAGATTTGGATTTTCCAACATAAATACCTTGTTTTGTCGTATTCTTTATGATATTTCCAATGACTTTATTGGAATTTGAACCTTGATAAATACCAATCCCATGATTTGTTATCGTTTGAATCTTATTCTTTTGGATTACATTTTCTGTACTATAATTATAAATCATAAGAGCCGTATTTTTTGTGTTTTGAATCGTATTCCCAATGATAGTAACTCCTGTCATGGGCTGATCCTTTGTGCCATAAAGCTGAATTCCATATTGCTTTGTATTGGTAATCTTATTATTCTTTACTTGAATTTCATAATCACTTGGAATTTCTTCTGTTTTTGTACCAGATAATGGCTCATATTGTTTGCCGTTTGTAAACTTCGTATAGAGTCGAATTCCACTTCCTACTTGATCAATTGTATTACCAATTACACTGCTTTTTTTATAGGAATATAAATTAACCGCTTCATTGGTTAAATTACGAAAAGTATTATTTTGAATGACAATATTTTTATGATAAACGCCTTTTACAGAAGAGTGACTCCCGACTGCTCTTGGGTAATCAAAAACCGTATTATTTTGAATAAGAATCGTATCATCTGCTGTATCATCATAGGTAACCGTACCAGGAACCCACTGATTATTATGCACAATATCTAAGTGTATCGCTTCTTTTACTGTCGTTCCATGATACCCACTTAATGTACAGTTTTCAATTAACCCATTTTTTACTCCTGCAAATGTAATTAAATGAGAACCATTTCCAACATTATAGATATTGGCATTTTTTACTGTTATATTTGTTCCATGAATGAAACGCATCATTTCTCCACTTGTACCATTTCCATCCCAGTTTCCACCAATGATCTCAACATTTTTAATCTGTTCATATCCACCCTTATCGTATTGATAATTGTAAGAACTTATCATCACTTTATATTTAGGACTTTTTAATATAAAAGTAGTCTTTTCATCAAGTTCTAATGTTGTATTAGAATAGATAAACAATGCTTTATCTAAAATATACGTTCCAGCTGGTACTTTCACTGTTAAATGTCTACTACTATTTGCAACGTTTAAATTCAGTGCACGTTGAATATCTGTAATTGTGCTATCTTCTTTTAATGTAATGACATCTTCTTCCTTTGCTTGTGCTTGTATACCAACAGCCAATATTGCGTATCCAATAAGGAGTAAGAAAAGAACAAAGAAATTCCATATTGCCTTCTTTTTTTTCTTTCTCAACATTCGTACCTCAATCCTTTTTTATTTTTTCTTTCACTATTTTCCAAGTATTTTTATAAAGTTCTATTTGAACCCCTTTATAATTTGACAAATTTTTCCATTGAAATTTTTCCTTCGTAAGATGTTTTCTTTTCTGAAATCCCTCTTTTATGCCTTCAAAATAGGCTTTTCCCAGTCCTTTTTTTATAAAATATATCCATTTTACACTATATCCAATGAATAAAAATGGAAGATTTATAAGTAAGAAGGGAAGGGGCATATTTTTATAATTTAAATAGATATTATTTCTAACCCCAAGTTTGACTTTAAATGCATTGTGCTTAGAACCACTCGTTCCACTTCCAATATGATACACCTTTGCTGTTGGACAATATCGATTTTCATATCCATGAATTCTCCCACGATACCCAATATCGATATCTTCTCGATACGCAAAGAAATTTTCATCAAAATATCCGATTTCATCAAATATGGATTTCCGATACATAGCAGCTCCAGCACAAGCTGTAAAAACACTTTCTTCTTTGGAGTACATAGAAATAGGTTTCCCATTTCCACGATTAAATGCCCATCCAAATACTGTATATATATCTCCTGCACTATCTAAACTTTCTCGGTTATGGTATTGTATCATCTGACTGCTAACTGAAAAAATCTTTTTACTTTTTCGAATCGCATGATAAAGTTCTCTCACACAATTAGGCTCACATTCTGTATCATTATTGAGTAAAAATACATAAGGAGCTTTTGCAGCCTGAATTCCTACATTCACTGCTGTAGAAAAACCAGTATTGGTATCCATTTTAATTAATCGAATATCTGGATAGTATTCTTCTATATAAGAAACACTGCCATCACTTGAAGCATTATCTACAACAATAACTTCAAATTCTTTCCACGTCTGTTTATATAATGATTCCATACATGCTTTCATAAAGTGTTTTCCATTATAATTTGGAATGACAATGCTAACTTTCATCTCTTTCTTCACCTTTTCTTCTATTATTCCATTTCCAATAACTGTATTAACCTTCTTGTGCTATTTCCATCTTCAAATTCATAATTTCTTCGCTGAAATTCTCTTCTTCTCTTAGCCCAATACTCTCTTTTATCTCCTTGTGTTTCCTGCTCTTGCATTTGTTTTAGTAATTGCTTCGTCGTCTTAGCAACAGGACCCGGAACATAAGATTCATACTCTTCATAAAAACCTCGTCCATGATCCGAAAACTCTTCTAAATCATAAGCATAAAAATAAATTGGCTTATTTAATACAACATATTCAAATACAATCGATGAATAATCCGTAATTAAACATTTAGAAACAAAGAGCAAAGTATTTAGATTCGTTTCCTTAGAAAAATCAATCATTCTTTCTTTATATGTTCCATCATAACAAAATTGATCGGCCACAAAAGGATGTAATTTTAGCCCAATGATCGTATCTTCTGGTAATTCTTTTACCATTTTTTCTAAATCCAATCGTACCGTCTGTGCTCCTAACTCTTCATCTCGAAAAGTTGGTGCATATAAAATCATATGTTTTCCAATTAACTCTGGATGTTTCTCATAAAACTGTTCGACTCTTTCTTCTATCTTTTCTTCTTCAAATAATAGATCGGTTCTTGGCATTCCAGTAATAAAGATTTTATCTTGTTCTACTCCAAAAATATGGCTATATTTCTCCTTCCATTCCTTAGAATTGACAATCAAATGGGTAATGGTTTGATTGGCTCTTTTTTCTAATTCTTTGATCCTTCCTTGATTAGAATCTTGACCAAATTTCTTAATCGTTCCTGTTCCATGCCATAGTTGAACGACTTTTACTTTCTTATGGAATTTCAAAAATGCCGTTGGTAAAAAGATATTATCTTGAAATACATAGGAAGCAGTTGCTAGTCCATAGGCTTTTTTTATAAAAAAATTCCATAGCTTTCTAAATTTTTTATTTCCTCCAAATTGGGTTTCTTTCCTTGTTAAAGAAATAAACTCCCATTCTGTCTCACTTTCTTCTAAATACTCCTTTACAACGCCTACATTTCCTTCTTCTCCTTGGTCATGTGTCATAATCAAAAAAACTCTATTTTTTTTCTTAGGAAATAGACAACAAACTTTATAAATAGCTGCAAATAAACAATATCCTATCTCTTTCTTATCCATTTTGTTCTCCATATAGAGAAAGGAAGGGATATCTTACTCTCTATTTTGACATCCTCTTCCCTTCTTATCTATTTCTTTTATTGATTGATATGATCTTCTATTACCTCAATTACATGAAGGGCTGCATTTCCATCATCTAAATGATTGAACTTTTTAGAATAGGTTTCATACTTTTCTACCCAATCTTCTGCCTTATACTCTTTGATATCCTGAATCAGTTGTTCTGTGGTCATAGAAATTGGTCCCGGAACTTCTTCTAACATATCAAAATAAAATCCTCTTAGATTTTTTCGATAGTTTTCTAAATCATAGGCAAAAAAGAACATTGGACGCTTTAATACGCTATAATCAAACATAACCGAAGAATAATCTGTAATAAGCATATCCGAAATCAAATATAACTCACTAATCTCTTGTTCAGCAGGAAAGGAGTAAATAAATCCTTCAAATCCACTCCAATCCACACGTTCAGAGATGAGATAATGATATTTGACAATCATAATATATTCATCCGATAAGGCTTTCTTTGCCTCTTCAAAATCCAATGCAGTAGCAAATTTATATTTTTTATCATCATAATACTCATTATCTCTCCAAGTAGGCGCATATAAGA
>JADIML010000292.1 GCA_017694765.1 Candidatus Scybalomonas excrementavium | reverse complement strand
GTATTAATATCACCGATACTGAAAAAGAAAATAGTGATGTAGAGATGGAAGAATCTGATCTCATGGAAGATATTCAAGTTTTAGATGAACCAACGGATGAAGAGTTAGAAGCAGATGAACTTGAAGGTTTAGAATTAGAAAATTTGGAAAATATTGATAATTTTGCGGATACAAATTTACAAGATTCTGTGAAACTTTATTTAAAACAGATTGGTTCTTATCCTCTTTTGACACAGCAAGAAGAGATTGAACTTGCTAAGAGAAAAGATCAAGGAGATAAAGTTGCGATTGATATTTTAACAGAATCTAATTTACGTTTAGTTGTCAGTATTGCAAAAAAATATTTAGGAAGAGGACTCTCTTTCTTAGATTTGATTCAAGAAGGAAATATTGGTCTATTAAGAGGAATTGAAAAATTTGATTATACAAAAGGGTATAAGTTAAGTACTTATGCAACTTGGTGGATCAAGCAAGCGATTACTCGTTCCTTAGCAGATCAAAGTCGTACAATCCGTATACCAGTTCATCTTGTAGAAGTATTTAATAAATTGACAAGAGTCCAAAGGGAATTAACCGTAGAACTTGGAAGAGAGCCAAGTAATGAAGAATTAGCCAAAGAACTTGAAATTAGCATTGATAAGCTTATGGAAATTCGTGAATATAGCTTAACACCAACTTCTTTAGAAACTCCAGTTGGAGATGAAAATGATAGTAGTGTCGGTGACTTTATTGCGGATGAAAAAAATCAATCTCCAGAAGATGTTGCTAATGCAGAAATGCTTCGTCTTCATATTGAAGAGATTTTGGGAGATTTGAATGAGAGAGAGCGCTATATTATACGTCAAAGATTTGGATTAGATGATGGACATCCACGAACATTAGAAGAAGTGGGAAAAGAAATGGGAGTAACTCGTGAAAGAATTCGTCAAATTGAAGCAAAGGCTTTAAGAAAACTTCGTCATCCATCTAGAAGTAAGAAAATTAAAGATTTCTTATAAAATAAAATGAGAATTGTTACAAGTGATAGATTTCTTGTTGAAGTCAATCATAGAAAAAGGGATTGTTGCAAATAGATGATTTGTTATCTATAAGCAGCAATCCCTTTTTTCATATTAGAAAATTAAATTTTTCTTAATGAGTTGTTTTTCGAATACAAAATACTATACGAATAATTTTGTGCCTAGAAATTTATATACACATATAATGTATAAAAATATGCGTATTATATATTTTGTATATTTTGTATATTATATTTTTATAAAGAACTTGGTTCTTGGAATTTATAATTTTTATCAATGATAATGCGCACACGTTCAATACGATTTTTTTCGATAGAAAGTACTTTATATGTAATATCTTCTTCCAAAGCCAGCTCTCCAGCAACAGGAATATGATCAAGAAGTTCAATAATATGTCCACCAATGGAATCATAGTCCTCTGATTCGATGTGAGTTCCAATTTCATCATTTAAATCATAAAGTTTAATCGAACCATCTACTTCAAATTCAAAGTCAGAGATTTTTTTAATTGCATCTTGTTCAGAAGCATCATATTCATCTCGGATTTCTCCTACAATTTCTTCTAATAAATCTTCTAATGTAATTAATCCAGATACTTTGCCATATTCATCAAGAACAATTGTAAAATTACTGGATGTCTTTTTCATTTCACTCATCAAAAGAGATGTTTTTTGATATTCATAGCAATAAGTTGGTTCCCATAAAAGTGGTAATAGAGAAAAAGAGGATTTATCATGAGTTGCCATATAGAAGAATAAATCTTTAATGTTTAAAATACCTATAATTTCATTTTTTTCTATATTATATACAGGATATCTCGTATAGCGTTCTTCTTGATAAACGTTTAGAATTTCTTCATAAGTCATATCAATGGATAAAGAAGTCATATCCACTCTAGGTGTCATAATATCTTTCGCTAGAGAATCACCAAAGTCAAATACATTGTTAATCATTGCCTTTTCTTCTCGTTCAATTACACCCTCTTCATGACTAAAATCAACAATGGTTCGTAAGTCATTTTCTGTGATAGCCTGAGAATTTGAAACGGTATTAAGACGGAAAATCTTTAGAAAACCATTGGAAAGTACATTCACAATAAAAATAACAGGCGTTAATAGTTTAGTCAAAGCATAAATAATAGGAGCATATAAAAGAGAAATAGTTTCATTATGAGCAGAAGCTAGAGATTTAGGTGTAATCTCACCAAACAGTAAAACAACAAGAGTAAGAATACCAGTTGCAATCCCAGCCCCTTTACTTCCTAGAATATCAGTTGCTAACATAGTAGCAAGAGAGGAAGCAGATAAATTAACAATGTTATTCCCAATTAAAATAGTGCTTAAAAGTTTTGGAGAATCATTTGTCAGTTTTAATACAAGTGCAGCCTTCTTATTGCCTTCTTCTGCAAGATTATGAAGCCGAATCCGATTTACTGTTGTCAATGCTGTTTCTGCTGAAGAAAAAAATGCTGATAATAAGATTAAAACAATAATAATGAGTAATTGAATGATAGAACTCGAGTCCAAATCGATCCACTCCTTTTCATAAAAAATAATAGTAATAATATAATATATTATATATAAATGGAAGCAATATAAATACCTAAACTGCTTTATTTATTGGATCATTATAAAAAGAATAGAGAAAAAAGTCAAGATTTCCTTACAGGTATAGTTTTTGAAAGAAAAATCATTAAATTTATGTAAACACTCTTGAAAAGGAAAAAGAATAGTAATAGAATAAGAATAATACTAGAAAAAAGATAGAGACTTTGGTAGAAAATGAAATATAATATATTGGAGTTGAAGTAAAAAAATGAGAAAAAAATCACATATTGCATTGGCAATTGGACTAATGGATAAACTACAATTGCATGACACATTAAATCATAAATATATATTTTGTATAGGAAGTATTTTACCAGATTGTAAGCCGTCATTCTTGACAACACCTCATACTTTTCAAAAAACATTTGAAAAAGTGAAGGAAAAAATCAAGTTATTTCTTGAAAAGATGGAAAATATATATCAATTTGGATATAGAGATTGTATTATACTTGGTGAAATTATACATTATATTGCCGATTATTTTACATTTCCTCATAATATTCATTATGATGGGAATTTAAAGGCACATTGTTATTATGAAAAAGATTTAAAAATAGCACTTCGGCATTTTTTAAACAGTGATGAAGTGGTAGAAATCCGTAAAGAAGTTCAGGTGCACCAAACGAAGGAAGAATTATTTCAGTTCATAGAAGAAACTCATCAAAAATATATGAAAAGAAAAAGTTTCGTTTTAGAAGATTGTCGATATATTGTTCGTGTCTGCATGGAAGTAGTAGCGTCTATTGTAGCAATTTTACAGAATTCTTATGTGGAAATGAGAGAAATGCTATTAGAAACAGTATGATATAAACTGTACAAGAGAAAGAAAGAGGGGATCGCCTATCATCAAAAAGATGATGTCGCGATACCCTCTTTTCTATCTAATTTTTTCTGTTTTTAATTTTTTATTCATCTGTATCTAAATTCATAACCTGACGTTTTCTTGCCATTTCATCGCTATCAAGATATTCGTCATATGTTGTAATTTTATCAATTAAACCGCCATTATTTGTAATTTCCATAATACGATTTGCTGTTGTTTGAATAAACTGATGGTCTTGAGAGGCAAATAATAATACGCCTTTAAATTTAATAAGACCATTATTTAAAGCAGTAATGGATTCCATATCTAAGTGGTTAGTAGGCTCATCAAGAATTAAGCAGTTTGCGCCAGAGATCATCATCTTAGATAAGAGACAACGAACTTTTTCACCACCAGATAACACGTTGACACGTTTCATACCATCATCGC
>JADIML010000291.1 GCA_017694765.1 Candidatus Scybalomonas excrementavium | reverse complement strand
GAGTTATATGAAGAGATGAAAGCAAGAAATTATATCATTACGGTTTCTGAATATACAGCAACACAAGTAAAGACAGCAGGAGTATTAAAAAGAGCATTAAAAGAAATTCATGGGCTTGGAGGCAATTATGTTTCGATTTTAGTAAATGAATAAGGAAAGAGTGGGAACAGTATGGATTTATATCAAGAAGCAAAAGAAATTATAATCAAGGCAGGAGAACAAGTACTAGAGCGTAACGGAATAGAGGAAATAAAAGAAAAAGGAAAAGCTGACTATGTGACAGCAGTCGATTTTCAAGTTCAACAGCTTATTTTTAAAAAACTTTTGGAACTTGATGACTCCATACAATTTTTAGGAGAAGAAAAGGACAATGAAGAAATTGATTTTCACAAGAATATATGGATTTTAGATCCGGTGGATGGAACGACAAATCTGATACATGACTTTCAGCATAGTGTGATTTCACTTGCATATTATGAGCAGGGAAAAGTTCAATTTGGAATTGTATATAATCCATTTTCAAAAGAATTATTTGAAGCAAAGTTAGGAGAAGGTGCGTATAGAAATGGAGAAAAAATTAAAGTAAGTCAAAACGAAAATCTTTCTGAGTGTCTGATTGGAATGGGAACGGCGCCGACGTATCGGCAAAATGCAGATACAAATTTTAAAAGAATGAGAAACGTATATGATGGATGCCAAGATATTCGAAGAATTGGCTCCGCAGCATTAGAACTTTGTTATGTCGCATGCGGAAGGTTAGATGGATTTTTTGAAGAAAATTTAAAGATATGGGATTATGCAGCAGGAAAATTGCTTGTACAAGAAGCTGGGGGACAAGTAGAGATTCTCGAAAATAAAGTGATTGCATCAAATCCAGCCATTATGGAGGCGTTTAAGAAAATTGTAATGGAATGAGAGGAGCGAGAAAAGCTATTGAAAAAAATTGAAATGTTAGGATCTGTATTATATAGAAAAAATATATCAGTAAAAAGATTTTTAGAAGTTCTTGACGGAATTTATTAATTGAAAAAGTATATTAAAAAAGCTACCTATTATTGCTAAGATAATGGAACTGTCTCTCAAAAGTTAGAATAAAAATCTAACGATTGAGGGGCAGTTTTGTTCTTTTATAGAACCCACTTAGGTTTGTTAATTTGAGTGAGTATTAGTTTCTTATGAAATAAAAAATGAGTTATGAAAAATAAAATATCATTATCGACAAGAAATGCTATACAATTAGAACTATTTTGGTATTGAAAAAATTGTCTAATAGTGTTAGACTAAAGTAGTCTAACGCTATTAGACAGGAGGTTTTTATTATGGAGCAATATAAGTTAGGAGAAATGGAGCAACGATTTGCAGAGATTATATGGGATAATGAGCCTGTTACTTCTCGGACTTTAACAAAGTTATGTGAAAAGGAGTTTGGATGGAAAAGAACGACAACTTATACGATGTTAAAGCGCTTATGTGATCGAGAGATTTTTAAAAATGACGGTGGTATGGTAATAGCACTCATGTCAAAAAGTGAGTTTAAAGTGGCACAAGGGGAAAAATTTATTAGTGAGATTTTTCATGGTTCTCTACCTCAATTTTTAGCTGCATTTTCTCGGCATAAGAAGCTAAGTAAGAGAGATATAAATGAAATACAAAAGTTGATTGATGAGTATAAGGAGGAGTGAAACGATGGATAAAATTTTTTTACAGATCTTGAATATGAGTAGCATAGCAAGTATTGTTATTATTTTTGTATTAATTGCAAGAGTATTCTTAAGAAAAGTTCCAAAGATATTTTCCTATGCCTTATGGTTTGTTGTTTTATTTCGGTTGATATGTCCTTTTTCTTTTGAGAGCGTATATAGTTTATTACCAATCAAAGAAAATCTGATCCCACAAGATATGATGTATGATAATACTTTAAATATGGATGTCGGAGTTACTATTATCAATCATGCAGTTCATGATACTCGTCCTTCTGTTGTGGAAGAAGTGAGTATTCATTCAATACAAGTATGGATGTTTATTGGTAGTGTTCTTTGGCTTATTGGAATTGGAGGATTATTTTTTTATAGTTTTATTACGTTTTTTCGATTAAAACAGTGTTTGAAAACGGCAGTAGCTTATAAGAACAATATTTTTTTATCAGATAGGATAGAGACAGCCTTTGTGATAGGGATTTTTTCACCACGTATTTATCTACCTTTTCACTTGAAAGAATCAGAACAAGAGTATATTCTTTTACATGAGCAAACGCATATAAAACGATTGGATCATGTAATAAGATTTATAAGTTTTCTTGTTTTATGTGTGCATTGGTTTAATCCTTTTGTTTGGATTGCATTTTTTGCAAGTGGAAAGGATATGGAAATGTCTTGTGATGAGGCGGTCATTAGAAAAATTGGAAAGGATAAGAAAAAAGAATATTCTATTTCTTTATTAAATCTTGCAATCGGACGAAAAATAGTTGGAGGAACTCCAATTAGCTTTGGAGAAGGCGATACAAAAAGTAGAATAAAAAATGTATTAAATTATAGAAAGCCTACATTTTGGGGGATTCTCTTTACAGTACTTATAGTCCTTTGCATTGGGATTGGATTGTTAGTTGATCCAATTCATCAGACCATTTTTGTGAAAAATAAGAATGATATTTCTAAGATTTGTATAGAACAAATATATGAAGGAGAGAGTCTTGGAAAGGTGGAAATTCATGATGAATCTGATATGGAAGTGATATGGAATGCGTTGAGTCATACAAATAAAACATTAAAGCAATCTGTGAATGATTTCCCCTATGAGAAGAATTATTTTAAAATTGAATCTTTTGGTGCTAATTCTCAAATTTTATATTTATACAAAGAAAATAATACGTATTATGTAGAAGAACCTTATATTGGCATATATAAGACCAAGAAGAAAACATATGTATCTATTGAAAACATTTACAACTCTAATAAAGATTTTAGTACACAATATAATACAGTGGCATTATGGAAGTCACGTATTTTATATATAGGAGATGGTTCAGGTGTAGGTAATATTGTGAATCAGTTGCCATTTCCAGATGGATACCAATATAAAAGTATGGAATTAGATACAAAGGGAAAACAAAGAAAGTTAATAATAAATTGTAAAGAAATTGAAAATGTAGAACTTTCATCAAAGGAAGAATTTATAGTAAAGAAAAATGCAATTTTGCTCTTAGCTCTTATTGATAATTTAGAAGAATTACAATTTGTTATTCAAAAACCAAACGGTGAAAACAATATACTTACCTTTGATCGAGAATGGGCAAATAAAGAAATGAGTGGGGATTTGCGAGGTTATACTAAAGATTTTCAAAAGTTTAAACAGTTGATAAATTTATACTCTATGCATTCAGTTGGAGAACCACTAGAACATGAAATTCATTTAGCTATTTTAGATTCTCATAAAAATGATAGTATGGCAACGGATTTAGCTTGTGAAAATCATGTAATATTGGCAACTGAAACAAAGGATAAAACGAAGGAAGAACTTCAAAAAATTACAATTTATGCTATGGTGTTGTATGAGGAATATAACCTTGTAAATGGAAAAATTGAAGATACACAAGAAGTAGTAGGTAGCCATACTCCAACGGCTATTACGTTTGAAGTTGGAGAAAATGGACAATATTTTCTTTCAGAGTATTGGATACCAGGAGATGGTTCTAATTATAATCAAGATATAAAAAACAAATTTCCAAAGGAAGTATGGAAAGATGCCTTGGATACCCAAAAGTATATTACAGTTCAACAACAAAGTATATATCAAAAGTTGATGGAAGGTGGTTATCTGGACGCAGAAGAGATGATTACAAAATCTATCGATCATATGATACAGATAAAGAAAGAAGCACCTGATTGGGAAATTGAGGCAGAACAGCGAAATCTGACTTATTATGGAGATGCAATGCTTACATATGCTTATAGGCATTTTTTAAAGGGAAAGCAAAGAGGAGAAAAGGCTTATATTATGGAAACAGCTTGTAGAGATCTCTTAAAACAATTTCAAGAGGATATGAAGTTTCAAAATAAAAAAGGACAAGAATGGTTTGATGCTTATTTAGCCGCATTAAAAGAATATAAAGAAACAAAAGGAATTGAATTCGTAAAAGAAAATATGCCAAAGGGGTATTTGTTATTGATGATGAATGAAAATTAAAAATAGGATTAGATAAGTAATACTATAAAAAACAGAGGCATAGAAGCGATTGATAGAATATTGTTGGAAGAAGAATTGAATCTTTTCACTCTATTCTAAAGAAGGAAGAAGTCAATCAAAAATAATATGGCTACGTATGTTTTATTTTGCTTTCTATCCATTGAAAACCTCATCGTAGGTAATATTTCTATATCAAGTTGAAATATGAATTTAAACATTTGTTTGTCAAAAGTAATTGACTTATAGAAAAAG
Organism: Candidatus Scybalomonas excrementavium; assembly: GCA_017694765.1. Lineage (GTDB taxonomy): Bacteria > Bacillota > Clostridia > Lachnospirales > Lachnospiraceae > Scybalomonas > Scybalomonas excrementavium. The sequence goes on along the minus strand of JADIML010000291.1, from coordinate 6,907 downwards.
AGAGGATTAAAAAACAATCCTCTCCAATTATTGACATAGGGAATTTTTATATATTTTCATACATGTTCATTTGTTGTTTTCCTATTTATAGATATATTCCTTCTATTGTAATCCATTTTAGTCTAAAGAAAACAGTAGGTAATAGTAGTTAATCGAAATCATCTTGGTTCATAGTTTTAATTTTTTTATCCATCTTTTCAGCCATTCTTTTATAATATAATGTAAAACACAACCATAAAATAAAAGCAACAGCCAACTCTATTACAATAATAAATACACATTTCATCATTCCCAATTCTATTGGAATCCATCCCACAATGAATGATGTAATTAAAAATATTGCGCATCCAATTCCCATATGAATTATAATCTTTATGGAGTAAGGTAGATTGGGACTATAATAAACAAGACCAGGAATAGAAAATCCTATGCCAATAATAATGGCACCTATAACCATTTTTGTATACATCCAATCACTGAAAACATAGTTCCCTCCATTTATCACATCCCATATCATTCCAAATATTGTAAAACAAGTTAATGCTGTTCCTACACCTTTGATTAGTAAGTCTAATAGCTTTTTCATAAATATGCCTCCTTTATATACCTAGATATTTTTTTAAATCGGGAAGATACCTCCTAGAGACATAATCTTTAACTCCATTTTTCATAATTAATAACATCATTCCTCCAAACGCTGCTTCAATTCCTTCAATATATTTTAGATTTATTAATGTCGTTTTCGATATCTTCATAGAACTAGATTTTAATGTTTTTTCTAATTCACATAAACGTTTTTTACTGATATATTGTTTGTCTTTACAATATATCACAGTTTTTTTATCTTCTACCCGTATTACATAAATATCTGATTCTTTTAATACAATTATTCTTTCGTTATTGAAAGCGGTTACTACTCCAGTAGAATTACCTATTATAGAAACTATATTTTGAATTTCTTCATCAATTAATTCTGTATAGATTACTGCATAAGATTCTTCTAATCCTTCAATCAATTTAATTTCAACCTTCATATTCTATATACTCCTTTATATTTTATGATTTTAGTATATATAATTTCGGTATGAAAAAATATACTTTGGTTAATATAAATAATGCTTTCATTTCCTAAAATATTCGATTTTACATCCTTTCTTATACCAGCTATATAATCTAATAAAAGTATCTTTCTAGTTCCGTTATTATTTTTTAAATAATTTAAGCCTCTTCTTAAATTTAAATTAATAACCTTATTTGTATATGGTAAAACTAAATTTTTAATAACAATGCTATCTGTCTTTCCTTCCATGATTTATCTCCTTTCATCATGTTTTTTATACAGCTGTATTTCAATTACATATAGTATACCATAATCGTATTTTTGTCTTAAAAATTACAGTAAGTGGGAAAATCTTGTAAATGAAATGCAAGACACTACTAATGAAATACAAATAACTTCGTAACAATTATAGTAAACTAGACAGTTTTTTTATGATGTTAGTATATAAGTGTGGACACAAAGAGTGTAACACAGTACACTTCAAGTAAGAAAGATGAGTATGAAATATGTCCAAAAACGGGATTCTATATTCAGAAGAATGCAAATAGCAAATGGTAGATTTTTATCAAGTAGGTAACTCTGTAAGCGATTTAAGTCGTGAGTAGGGTGTGGTAAATATAACGATCGATAAATGGATTAAGGAACTTTCAAAGATACTCGTATCTGATGCAGAAGCAATATCTGTAAAAGAATATGAAAAAACACATTGCAGAACTTGAAATGGAAAATGAAATTAAAAAAAGCTATCGCCATATTTCCAAGAAAATGATAGAAGAAATCGTTATTTTTATCGAAATATATAAAAAAATTTATACAGTAAAACGCATAGGTAATTAGCAATCAATTATTTAACACCACAGGCTGTACATAGTGTTGCCTAGTGGTGAAGTAGTTAAACTTTATATGTCTATGATATTGACATAGAAGCATTTTGATGATTATTTCAGAAGTTTAAAACCTTTATATCAAGGAGTATTGTCTATATTTTCGGTGACTTCAGACAAGGAAAGTTGTAATACATACTCATTTTCTTGACCATCAGAATCAGCAGTTATTAATTTAAAGTATAAATTATTTTGTAAGTCTTGAGAAGATATATTTTTCAAAACTCCTGCTTCTCCTGTTATTTTTCCTAAACTACCGTCCATATGGATAGGGGTACCAGTTGTATCTGTTGAACGGTTGGATAAAAGTATATGTTCTTCATCGTTAATAATCGTATAGAAAGTTTTAGTTACACTATGTATATTAGAAAAAATTTTGGATTTTATGTGAAGATCTCCACCAGAAAATATGGTTTGATTTTCAGATAATACAATCACACCATTTGTGATGGAAAACTCCTCATTTTCACCATGAAAAGAATAAATAGTAAGGGAATTTTCTTGAGGATTTTGGTAAACCTCCTTATAATGTGTAAATAAGAAGATAACAATTAGTAATATCAATAAGAATGGTAGTGTTTTTTTCATGAGATACCTCCATATATTGTGTATTGAAATTTATTATACTAGGAAACTATGGAGCATTCAAGTAATAATGAATGGGAACTATGATAAATATAATTATGTAAGTAGCAATAGGTCTAATTTAAGTATGATAAAATTTAATATTATTTTTATAAATTACAAAAAAATATTATTCTAATAATTATTTGGTTCCTTGTAAAGAATGCAATTGTTTTTTTGATGATACTAATGTTGATATGAAAAGAATAATAAAGAAGAGGAGAAGAACTTATGGAAATTATTGTAGAGTTTTTATTAGAACTGATTTTAGAAGGAAGCGAAGAAGTAAGTGCCAATAAGAGAATTAGCAGATGAATTCGATATCCACTCATCGTTTTGATTGGACTATTTTATATAGCTGTCATATCCATTATTTTTCTTGTAGCAAGCAAGGTGTTTGAAGAAAATAGATTGATATCCATTGTGCTTTTATTATTAGATGTGTTTTTAAGTATTCGAACTGTCATAAAATTCAAGAAAATATAGAATAATAGATAAATATAAATTTTAGTATGAATATCGTAGAATATATATGAAAAAATATAGGAGTTGATTGATTTGTCATAAGAGGAGAATCAGTCGGCTTTTTGTTTTCTTTTTCCAAAAAGAGTAAAAAAATAATAAGTATTTGAAAAAAATAGATATTTATGTAAAATGAATGTATAACAGAATCAAGTATGGGAAACAAGGGGATTGAACATGATAAAACAAAAGATTCAAAAAATTATGTGTTGTTGTGGCAATGGTGTTGGAACTTCGCTGATTATGCAGATGACAGTAGAAGAAGCGTTGGATAAATTAGGTGTGACTCATATAGAGGTTATATTTTTACACCAAGTGAGTGTACAAAAATTATAGTGTGTCAGATTATAGCCTCTAGAAATCCTATTTATGTGGATGATTTCATGGAATAGATCCAATGAATAAGGAGATGTTTTTAGTAATGGGTGAATCTAAGTGATACCGATGTATCACAAAAAGATATACAACTGCTATAAGGGAGGAAAATAGAGATGCAATTTGAGATGGAAATCAATAGTGTGATGATACACTTATGTCTATTTTAGAGGATGAATGGAAAAATTAAAAAGACAAAAAAAGATATATAATAGAAACAAAATAGGAGATATAAACAATGATATTGCTTACGTTGGATCAACTAAATAGTCATGATGTCTATGAGTTCTGTTATAATATGAATTATCCTAATAATTGGAATGAAAATTCCTTATTTTTCAATTCAGATGATATGGTATACTTATCCCCTTATATCGATAAGATTTTTACTGAATTTCATTATTATGGTCCCCAGAAGATTACGATTTCTGAATGGAACTGTATAAAAGAGTTATGTCTTTTAGATAGAGAAGATGATACGAATTTTTTTGATACAATTGATAATTGGATAAATTATGATCCAGAAAATAATGATTTTTTTTGGTTGTTAGGAGTTTAATCAATAAGTAGTTGTATTATTTCAAATTAGTACGTGAAAGGAAGAGAATATAAGCTCTATTTTGAGTAGTACTCATACGTAAGAGTTTATATCGAAATTGAAAAAGAATATGGTATTCATATAGAAGCAAATGAAAGATAAATAAGTCAAATAAAAATAGAACATTCTCTATGACTATCAAAAAATGTAAAAAAATATAATAAGTATTGGAAAAAAGTAAATATTTATGTAAAATTAAAATATATGATTATAAAACAGAGATAAAAATAAATATAGGAGGAAAATATGGGATTTTTTGATAGTTGGAATGAGCCAATTTTTCTAAAGGAAAGTCATTCTCAAGAACAACAGATAGAGCAGCTAAAGGCGTTGGAACCTTTCTTAAATGAAGAAGGAAAACGAATCATAAGGCAAGATATTAAATATTTAGAATATGGTATACTTGGAGAAAAAAATATTGAATTCGAATTAAAAAATAGCCATATGCCAATGTATATTTTACATGATATTTATTTGGAATATGAAGGGTTAAGCGCTCAAATTGATTACCTTGTGTTTACAAAAAAGCTATGTTTTGTGATTGAATGCAAAAATTTGTTTGGAGATTTGGAAGTTACATCCGATGGAAACTTTATTAGAACAATGGAGTTTTTGGGAAAAGTAAAAAGGGAAGGCATTTATTCTCCAATTACTCAAAATCAACGTCATATTGATTTAATGAGAAAAATTAAGGTTGAGCGACGAAGCAATAAGATTTTAAAATTTATGGCAGAAAAATTTTTTGATGGAACAATAAGACCGATAGTTGTATTAGCAAATCCAAAAACAATTTTTAATGGGGAAAATACAACAAAAGAAATCAAAGATCAAGTCGTACGTGTGGATCAATTAATTCGTTATATAAAAGAAACCCATGAGAAGTCAAAAGAATCATCACTATCGAAAGAGAAAGTATGTGATTGGGCACAGTCCTATTTAAATTTGCATAAAGAGGTAGAAAAAGATTATACGAAAAAATATGAGTCATATATGGTAAACAAAGAACAGACAAAAATAGTACAACAAAGTATTCAAAATCAAAAAGTGGAGAACGTTCAGGAACCACAAGTTCAATTAGAAGAAACAGAATTATTTAAACGATTAAAAGAATATCGTTGGAAGAAGAGTAAAGAAGAAGCGATAAAACCATATTACATATATAATGATGCACAATTAAAAGATTTAATAACTAAAATGCCAAAAAATGAAATGGAATTACAGGCAGTATCTGGATTTGGACCAGTGAAAGTAAAGAAATATGGGAAAGAGATTATAGAGATTTTAAATCAGTTTAGAGATAGAAAGTAGGAAGTTATAGAGGGGGATATTCTAAAAATTTATTATCAATAGAGACAAGTATAGGCAGGAAATCGGATTCGGTTTCCTGTTTTTGTGTAGAAATAATGAGTACTAAAAGAGAATTTAGTTCTTATATATATGGGATAGAGTGAGAAACTGAGAATTTCATGAAATATGTTTGTCATCATCTTATAACGAGTAAGCTATGTGTGAAAGAAAAATATGGAGTTTTAGAGAATGTTATCTGCTAATGTAGGATATTTGTGAAGTATGTTTTTCAAAATTTGAAAGCGAAAGAAGTATTTAAGAGTATAGTATATTTTTTAGTTATTGAATAGTTTGAAATGAAGTTTTATTTTTTGAAATTTATAATATTATACATGTTTGGTCAGACAAAATGGTTTTCTTATAAGTAAGTTTCTATGATTACGTTAGGGTAATATAATAGAAGGATAGTTTTATATGAATCCGTACAGCATAATATTATATCAAATGATAGGAACAAATTTTTAGATAGAAATCTATATATCTAGATAATCATAAATATGTGTATACAGTTGAATTTGATAGTAATGAATTGATTAAAAAATCTATTGATTATATCAATGAAAAATTGTTTGTTTCAGAACTCCAATATACAACAACGGTTGGACGTCAAAAAACAAATGTCAATCAGTATGAGTTAGAACGTGGAGAAATGTTTGTTCGTGAAGAGACAGGAACTTATCATTTGAAACATACACAAACAAGCCAAATTAAATATGATCTAATTGGTAAGATTGCAGAAGGAACTGTGCTTACTAGAAGAACTGTTGCTACCATTTTGCAAGGATTAAGACAGGATAAGATTTATATGTTTCAAAATAATCCAGAAGAATTTATTTCTAAAATTATTCGATTGATTAAAGAGCAAAAGGCGACGATGATTGTTGAACATATCTCTTATAATCAAATTGATGGAGAATATAATAGTGAAATTTTTGCAAGTAAAAAGAGTATCCAAAGTTTTAACAAAGCATTCCGAGCAAAAAAAGCAATTCAAGATTATATTTTTACGGATGGAATAGCTGAAAATAGTATTGAAAGACGATTTGCAGAAGATTTAGATGCAGCAAAAGAAATATGTATTTATGCAAAACTTCCAAGAGGATTCCAGATTCCTACACCAGTTGGTAATTATTCACCAGATTGGACGATTGCCTTTTATGAGGGAAGTGTAAAACATATTTTCTTTGTTGCAGAAACAAAAGGAACTATGGAAAGTTTAGAATTGAGACCGATTGAACAGGCAAAAATTTCTTGTGCAAAGAAACTTTTTCATGAAAATAAAATTTTTAAAATAATAAGAGTTCTGGTAAAACATTTACAATGCGAAACAAGTAAACGAAATACAGGTATTTATTATTTAATAAAATTTAGAAAGAGGAAATTATGAATGAGAAAAAAAGAGTATATAAAAAGGCGTGGAGCAAGGGAGAATAATTAGAAAGATGTTAGTTTACAAATCCCAAGAAATATCAGAGGAGGAATAATAAGTATAAAAAA
>JADIML010000290.1 GCA_017694765.1 Candidatus Scybalomonas excrementavium | reverse complement strand
CTTTTATAAACCATAGTACCATAGTAATGAAAATTTGGAAAAAATCTGCCAAAATAGCTATTTATATGTTATTATATATTTTAAGAAATAACCTTTTACACAATTCAAACAACCTAATAGTTTCAATGATTTTAGATTTGTGTAAATACCTAGTGAAAAACACATTTGAAAGGAGTTTTTTTATGACAGAAGAATTCAAACAAACAGAAGAAACTATGGAGTCTATGGCAGATTTTGAACAAGAACTAAATGCTTCTTTTCGTAAAATTTCTGAAGGCGATCTTGTAACGGGTACTGTAATCGGAGTAAAAGAATCAGAAGTCATTGTGGATTTCAAATATTATACAGCTGGTATTATTCCTACAACAGAACTTAGCAATGATCCCGACTTTTCTATAAACTCTATCCAAGAAGGCGATGCAATCACTGCAACTGTTATTCGTCTTGATGACGGAGAAGGTAACTTACTTCTATCTCTAAAAGAAGCAACAAACGTTCTTGCTTGGAAAAAATTAGAAAACTACTTAGAAGAGAAAACGATTCTTTCTGTAAAAATTAGTGATGCTGTAAATGCTGGTGTCATTGCTTATGTAGAAGGTGTTCGTGGTTTTATCCCTGCCTCTCAACTTACAACTTCTTATGTAGAACATTTAGAAGATTGGATTGGCAAAACAATTGATGTTCAAGTAATCACTATAGAGCAAGAAGGCAATCGTCTCGTTCTATCTGGAAAAGAAGTTGCAAAAGCAAAGGAAGAAGAAGAATTACAGCATAAAATTTCTCATATCGTACCGGGTACTGTTGTAGAAGGTACCGTAGAAACACTTATGCCTTATGGAGCATTTGTAAGTCTTGGAAATGGATTATCTGGTCTTGTTCACATTTCTCAAATTTGCCAAAAACGTATTAAAAAACCATCTGAAGTATTAAAAGAAGGACAGACTGTAAAAGTTAAAATTCTAAATACTGACAACGGTAAAATTAGCCTAAGTATGAAAGCATTAGAAGATGAAATGATAGAAACAGAAGTGGAAGAAGTTTTTGATCTTCCAGAATCCGAAGCAACAACAACAAGCCTTGGAGATTTATTAAAGGGATTGAAACTTTAATTTTCTATCATATATATGATAGAAATGACCCATTAAGAGGAATTTACATCATATAAAAAATACGTATTGTTTAGAATATGAAAAATCCTTTACAATACGTATTTTTCTTTTACTCATTTATAAAACATGCTTTTTTCACATAATTATTATATAAATTTATAGTTTTCTACGTCTCCATACAACAACTGCTCCTATACCAAGTATAATAACTGGTACAATGTAAATAGAAGAAGTAGATAACACTTTTCTAGTAAATTCTGTATAGATACCATACTCTGTAGTCAATGTTTTGGCACGTACAGAAACTTTATCTTCTTGGTTATTTAAATAGTTGACACCATTCATAAAGAAATTTAAGTTTCCATCTACACTCCAATTATTCACTTGATCAGTAATACCATTATTACATGTTGTTACAATCATTTTTGGTGTACTATCTTTCTCTACTAGTACAGCAACAGCAAATGGACCATCTTCGTCCTCTTTTGTCTTTTCTAATGTATCAGAAGAAGTATCCTTTTTCAAATAAGAATCTTCTGTTGAAGTGAAAAGTTCTGTGACTGTATACGTATCATTATCTCCAACTTTTATTCCACCTGAAATTGGCATGACAACATACAGATTCTGATTTTGTAATGGAGATACAATATCGCTTGTTCCATATTCTGGTACAAGATATGTATTCACTCCTTGCATATAATATCCTTGATTTTGTTCAACAACAACCCCTTCTTTTATTGTCATTCCATAGTTTTCAAGGAAGGAATAGAAATGATCAAGACGTCCTACTAATGGATCAAGGGTTACATATAGCGTTCCCTCTCCTTTATTCACATACTTCTTTAATAATTGAATCGTATCTTTTGTGAAATCTCTTTGTGGTGCCTGAATCATTAACATCGCACAATCTTCTGGAATTTCGTTCGTTGTCAATGGATTTAACTCTTTTATGTCATAGTTATCATTGGATAACTGTTTACTCATTCCACTATCTAACGATGATTCTCCATGTCCTGTTAATGTGTAAATAACAGGCGTTTCATCACTACTTACATAATTAAGAGCTTCTGTAACAGCTGGCTCAATATTAAGACCACTCGCATACTGAGAATAAGAAGAATAATCATACGAATAGTTTATAAAATCATCACTACTTACATATTTTCCTTTCTCTCCACATACAAGTAATACACTATCTGCCGATGCTGTTTCTCCAGTTGATAAATAGTCTTTTGCAAAGTTTGGATATTGTTCTAGGTCTTTGTATTTTAATGTAATATGATTGGAATGTTTTGCATACTGTTCTAACACTTTTTTATATGTGCTATTTACCTTTGATTTCTTATTCAGTATATAAATCGTTACATCTTTTTCTAAATGATTTAAAATTTTCTTTGTCTGCTCAGAAATCGTATATAACTGATTGCTTGTTACATCATAACTAAAATCTGCTTTTGTTATTCCAATGTTTAAAACAAGTGCTACTACAATGGAAATGACACAAATCGTAGCCGATAATGCTCCCTTTTTCCCACTTTCTCTTTTAAATACCACAATAGCC
>JADIML010000289.1 GCA_017694765.1 Candidatus Scybalomonas excrementavium | reverse complement strand
TGGTACCATGCCGTTCTTAGAGGAGATGTAGGAAAAATTGTAGTCGGAAAACATACAAATATACAAGATGGTGCTATCATTCATCAAAAAAAAGGAGAAAAAACCATTCTGGGCAAAGGAGTGACAGTAGGGCATGGAGCTATTTTACATGGATGTCAAATAGGGGATTATAGCCTCGTTGGAATGGGAACAATTATACTGGATCAAGCAGTGATTGGAAAACATTGTATCATTGGAGCAGGGAGTTTAATAACAGGAAAAAAAGTAATTCCAGATGGGAGTCTTGTTTTTGGAAACCCAGCTAAAATAATTCGTTCTTTAACGAAAGAAGAGATGGAAAGCAATTATCATTCAGTTGAAGAATATAAAAAACTTCGACAAGTACTTTAAAAAGTCGAGGATTTCTTTCAAAAATCGAAAGAAATCCTGACAATGTACTTGAAATCTTTTAAGATTCGATATATAATTGCAATACCCTCAATAAACAAAGACATAATGGAATGTATTTCTTTTATGTCTTTGTTTATTGAGGGTAGAAATTCATTGAAGAGGTGTAACATGGAACTTTTAAAAGAAAGAATCCGAAAAGATGGAATTATTAAGCCGGGTAATGTTTTAAAGGTAGATAGCTTTTTAAATCATCAAATGGATATTCATTTATTTGAGGAAATTGGAAAAGAATTTAAGAGACGTTTTTCGGATTGTCCAATTAATAAGATTTTAACAATTGAGGCATCTGGTATAGGGATTGCTTGTATTGTAGCAAGACATTTTAACGTTCCAGTCGTATTTGCAAAAAAAACACAGTCAAAAAACATCGATGGAGAAGTGTACTCCACACCAGTTGAGTCTTTTACCCATAAGAAGACATATGATGTTATGGTATCTAAGAAGTTTTTAAATCCAGGAGATAATGTTTTAATTATTGATGACTTTCTAGCAAATGGATGTGCGCTTCTTGGATTGTCGCAGCTTGTCTTTGATTCAGGTGCAACTTTATGTGGAGCTGGAATCTGTATTGAAAAGGGATTCCAAGTTGGTGGTGAACTCATTCGTTCTGCTGGTGTTCGTGTAGAATCTTTAGCGATTATTGAGAGCATGGATGCAGAAAAGGGAACAATTGTTTTTCGTGGAGATGAACAATAAAGAATAAAATGAAAGGCTATTGCAAAGAAAAAATACTTTGTAATAGCTTTTTTCTTGTAAAATTCTAAAAAAAGTATGAATCCTTTGTTTATTAGTTGAATTTCTAAAAAGAGTAAGATAGAATAATTATATTTCAATGAGAAATAAAGTGTATTCAGATATGAAGGGGTAGAAAATGCTGACAATTGAATTAAATTATCAATCAAAAGAACCATTTTATGAGCAAATTTATAAATATATACGAGATGAGATTAAAGAAGGAATGTTAGAAAAATATACAAAGTTACCGTCTAGTCGGGGGTTAGCGAGTCACTTATCTGTTAGTCGAAATACAATAGATATGGCTTATTCTCAATTAATATCAGAAGGATATATTGAATCTATTCCGAAAAAAGGTTATTATGTATGTGAGCTAGAGCAAGACTTTCCTAAAATTTCATTGGACGATGATTGGGAAGAGGTAGTGAAAGAGGAAGAAGATTATCTAGTTGATTTTTCACCAAATGGCGTGGATATGGAAAATTTCCCATATAATCAATGGAGAAAACTTATGAAAGAAACGATGCAGACAGATAATAGTGAACTATTTCAATTAGGAGATCCACAAGGAGATTTATCTTTTCGAAAAACAATAAGGCTTTATTTACATCAATCAAGAGGTGTGAATTGTCAAGAGAATCAGATTATTGTAGGAGCCGGGATGGATTATCTACTATTGTTATTAGGAATGTTATTCGATAAGACAAAGAAGATAGCCTTTGAAGAAGCTGTCTATCCGCAAGCATATCAAGTATTTCAAAGTCTAGGATTTATAGGAGAAAATATACCATTAGATTCTCAAGGAATAAGGATAAAAGAACTAGAAAAATCAGGATGTGATATTGCTTATGTAACGCCATCGCACCAATATCCAACAGGAATTGTTATGCCAATTCATAGACGCCTAAAGTTGTTAGCATGGGCACAAGAAAAAGAAGGGCGTTATATTATTGAAGATGATTATGATAGTGAATTTCGATATCATGGTCGCCCAATCCCAGCGTTGCAAGGAAATGATAGAAAAGGAAATGTGATTTATCTTGGAACATTTTCCAAAGGAGTTTCACCGGCAATTCGTATTTCTTACATGGTATTACCACAAACTCTTTATAAAAAATTTAGAGAAAAATGTGGTTTTTATTCTTCAACGGTTTCTAGAATTGATCAAGAGGTTATGAATCAATTTATGGCAAAAGGATATTTTGAAAGACACTTAAATCGCATGAGAGGGATCTATCGCAATAAGCATGATTGCTTGGTGCAAGAATTAAAGCAATTTGGTTTAAAAATTCAAATATTTGGCGAAAGTGCAGGACTTCATTTGTTGGTTCAGTATTTTGGTAAGAAGAAGGAAGAAGAATTATTGCATTTAGCCAAAGAAAATGGAGTAAAGGTTTATCCCCTTTCTGATTATATGGTAAAGAAAAAAAGCAATCCATATCCAATATTTATTCTTGGTTTTGCACGGTTATCCGAAGAAGAGATTAAGAAAGGAATTTCGATTTTAAGAAAAGTATGGTAAAATAGTTAATAGAAAGACATCATTACAAGGAGGGGTATTATGCCCATAATCACACCAAAAGATACAATTCAAAAAACATATCGTTTAGAAACAAGACAAGCAGACGATTTAGAAAAACTTGCAAAAGCAGTTGGAAGAACACAAAATGAGCTTATTGTAATGGCTGTTACAGAGCTGCTTTATCAAAATCGGCAATATTTTGTGACCGAGGTCATTGAAAAGCGATTAACCGACGAATTAGAACATATTGTACGAATTCGGGAAAATGAATATCGTTATAAAACTTCTTCATGGTCATTAGAGATGATAAAGTTAGATAATGATAAAGAAGGAGAAAGTTGGTTTCATTATTGTTATGAAGCACGAAATAAAAAGAGTAAAGTTATTTTTAGAGAAGAAGGCGAAATTGATGTAAAGAAAGAAGCTGATTGGAGTATTTTTCTAGAAAAAGTACTTGCTAATATGCAATTATATGCAGATGTGGATGATGAAGAAACAGCAATTTTCTTTCATGATTATTTTGCAAGTCGTTCATAGAATCGTTTTAGAAAAAATATCTGTAATATTAGGATGAAAGAAAAGGATTTCTAGCATAATTTTTGTTAGAAAAATTTGATAAATTAGGAGAGAAGAATATGTCAGAAAAAGATCAAGATTTAGAACTCTTTGATCAGGAAGAAAACAAGAAAGAGAATGTGAATATTTCTGATGAGGAGAAAGATACTGAATATGAAGAATATTGTTTTTTATGTAGAAGAAGTGAAAGTCAGTGTAAAAATAAATTAATACATTTACCAAATCAGATTAATATCTGTCCAGAGTGTATGCAAAAAACATTTGATGGTTTTCATAATTCATCCAATATACAGTTTTTTGATATGAATGATTTTGATATGTCACAGCTTAATTTATTAAATTCTATGCCAAAAAGACAGCGTGTAAAGAAAAAGAAAAAAGAAGAGAGTAAGCCTAAAAAAGAGTTTCATATAAAAGATGTGCCACCACCACATCAAATGAAAGCCCAATTAGATGAGTATGTAATTGGACAAGAATATGCAAAGAAAGTGATCTCTGTAGCTGTTTATAACCATTATAAACGTGTCGCAACAAATACAATGGAAGAAATTGAAATTGACAAGTCCAATATGCTTATGATTGGACCTACAGGATCTGGTAAAACGTATCTCGTTAAGACATTAGCCAGATTATTAGATGTGCCACTTGCGATTACAGATGCTACTTCTTTAACAGAAGCTGGCTATATCGGTGATGATGTAGAAAGTGTAGTATCAAAGTTATTAGCGGCAGCAGATAATGATGTAGAAAAGGCAGAGCGTGGTATTATTTTTATTGATGAAATTGATAAAATCGCAAAGAAGCGCAATACCAATAGCCGAGATGTAAGTGGGGAATCTGTGCAACAAGGACTTTTGAAATTGCTAGAAGGAAGTGTGGTAGAAGTACCAGTTGGAGCTAGCAGTAAAAATGCTATGGTTCCTCTTGAACAGATTAATACAAAAAACATTTTATTCATCTGTGGTGGAGCTTTTCCAGAGTTAGAAACAATAATTAAGGAACGTCTTACAAAACAGTCTTCGATTGGCTTTTGTTCAGATTTAAAAGATAAGTATGACAATGAACCGAATTTAATCTCTCAAGTAACGATGGAAGATTTGAGAGAATTTGGAATGATACCAGAGTTTATTGGACGTTTACCAATTATTTATACATTAGATGCCTTAGATAAAAATATGTTGATTCAGATATTAAAAGAGCCGAAAAATGCGATTTTAAAACAATATCAGAAATTACTGGCTCTTGATGAAGTAGATTTACAATTTGAACAAGGCGCTTTAGAAGTCATTGCCGAAAGAGCATTAGAAAAGAAAACAGGTGCTAGAGCTTTACGTGCCATTATTGAGAAATTTATGCTTGATATTATGTATCAAATTCCAAAAGATGATAACATTGGAAGAGTTACTATTACAAGAGAATATTTGGAAAATCGAGGAGCACCACTCATTGAAATGAGAGGAATAGCTGCGTTACCAAGCAACAATTTAGAAAAATAGAATATAATGACTACAAAAAGGATACAGATAGAATGAATGAAGAATGCCAAGAGGCGATCTATGGAAATGAATATCTGGATTTGATTGTAGAATATAATGAGGAATTGGAGTCAATTTATAATCAATTTGAAACAGCTTGTATCCAATTCCTCAATTTTCGTTATGTGATTGTTCATTTAGATGGCAATATTTATCCACCATATAGTATTTCGATGTATGGATACCAAAAAATTCCAAAATGTTTTGGGTTAATGGATACAAGTGCTTTAGATGAATCTGGAATTATACGTGTACAGGAACTGCCTTCTCTTGATTTACGTGGAAGAAATGTTTTAATTGGATTTGTAGATACAGGAATTGATTATACAAACCCCCTATTTCAAAATGCAGATGGAACAACACGTATTGTCTCTATATGGGATCAAACAATTCGAGATGGGGAAACACCAACTGGTTTTTTATATGGCACAGAATATGAACGTGCTCAAATCAATGAGGCACTCCAAAATGAAAATCCAAGAGATATCGTTCCATCTATGGATGAAAATGGACATGGTACATTTGTTGCAGGTGTTTGTGCTGGAAGTAGAGATGAAGATAGAGAGTTTATTGGTGGAGCGCCAGATGCAGAACTAGTTGTTGTAAAACTAAAGGAAGCGAAAGAAAGTTTAAAACAATTTCAAGAAATATATGTAGAAGAGCCAATTTATCAAGAAAATGATATTATGATGGGTGTTCAGTATCTTATTAAAATTGCAAGAAGAGAGAGAAAACCAATCGTTATTTACTTAGGTGTTGGTACGAATCAAGGAGGAAAAGAGGGAGCAGATCCTTTAGGGAATTTACTTTCTACAATTTCACAAGCTGCAGGAGCTTGTATTGTAACAGTTGCTGGAAATGAAAGTTTAGCAAGAGGTCATTATTATGGGGGTGGAATGAAAGGCGATCGGGTAGAAACAGTAGAAATTAACGTAGGAGATGAGCAGGGTTTTACATTAGAGTTATGGGGAAAGTCGCCAAATACGTACTCCGTAGCAATCCGTTCTCCTGGTGGAGAAGTGATTCAAAGAATACAACCCGGACTTTCGGAAAGTCGAGAAGTACAATTGATTTTAGAAAGAACAAGAGTGCGTGTTGACTATCAGCTTGTAGAAAGTGGGACAGGAGATGAAGTTATCGTTATGTCATTTCGAAATCCAACAAGAGGGTTGTGGATGATAGATGTGTACTTAGAGGAACTGGATGATTCTGGATTTCATATGTGGTTGCCAATATCGAACTTTATAACAGAAGAAACGTACTTTATCCGTGCGGATCCAGATACTACGCTTGTAAGTCCGGGGACAAATCCAGCAGTCATTACATTTACAGCTTATAACCATGAAAATAATAGTCTATATTTAGAAGCAAGTCGAGGATATGGAAGAGCATGTGGGATTAAACCAGATATGGCTGCTCCTGGTGTTAATGTCCTAGGTCCCAGTTTAAGAAGGGGATATACGAGAAAAACGGGAAGTAGTGTTGCTGCTGCCATTGGTGCAAGTGCTTGTGCATTATTAATGGAATGGGGGGTAACGCGAGGGAATGTTCCAGACATGGGAACCAATGAAATAAAAAAATTATTAATTCGTGGTGCTATAAGAAATGGAGAACGGATATATCCAAATCGAGAATGGGGATACGGAAGAATCAATTTATATGAAACATTTCAAAGATTAACAAGGTTATAAAATTGATAAAAAAAGAATCGTAAATCATGTTATTTTATGATGAATATGAAAAATATGGAAATATAAAAATTTCTCATAAAAGTGTAAAAGTAGAACATACTAAAAGAGAAATGAAAAAATCCACTTGTGGTAAATAAGAAAAGGAGATACTTTTATGAGAAAGACAAGTAAAAAAATTTTAACATTTGTAATGACAGCGATGATGGTTTCTTTTGTTTTTGTAGGTTGTGGAGATACGATGAATGACGCAACAGATGGAACAACAAACAGTACAACAGACACAACAGAAGATATGACACAAAATGATGATACTATGACAGAAGATGATACTGTCGGTGAAGGTACAAAAGATGTTGGAGATGCCGTAGGAGATGTGGCAAGAGGTGCTGGAGATGCTGTAGGAGATGTAGCAAGAGGTGTTGGTGACGCTGTAGGAGATGTAGCAAATGGTGTTGGAGATGCCGTAGGAGATGTAACAGATGGTGGATTTGAAACCTATGAAGACGCTCATGATTATTTACTTGGACAGTTAGGTACTGAGAATCGTGATGCTTCTTACGAAATAAAAAATGTAAAAAAAGAAACTGTTGAATATCAGGATGGACAAAAAGGATATCAGTTTGAAGTGCATGATACAAACAATGGAAAAGATACAAAAATTGGAACATTCTATGTCGATCAAGCAACTGGTAAAGTGTATAAAGGTGACAAAAATGGAAAGAATGTAAAAGAATACACTTTTTCTGAAAGAGAATAAAATGTGATAGAAAACCATGATAGAAAAAGAAGAAGCTATCATGGTTTTTTCCTATATTTCTTATGATCCATATCTTGACAAAACTTCATACCGTATTATAAGATGATAATTATGTGTTTTCTAGGGAAATTTCGATAACAAGGAAACGAAAAAAGGAATGGAAGTATTTAGGAGGTTTTATTGTGAGTGAGTTAACAAATGAAATAAAAAAAAGAAGAACGTTTGCTATTATTTCTCACCCTGATGCTGGTAAGACAACATTGACAGAGAAATTTTTATTATATGGAGGAGCTATTAATACAGCAGGTTCTGTAAAGGGAAAGGCAACTTCAAAACATGCTGTTTCTGACTGGATGGAAATTGAAAAACAAAGGGGGATTTCTGTAACATCTTCCGTTCTCCAGTTCAATTATAATGATTTTTGTATTAATATTTTGGATACACCGGGACACCAAGATTTCTCAGAAGATA
>JADIML010000288.1 GCA_017694765.1 Candidatus Scybalomonas excrementavium | reverse complement strand
GACTATATTTGATATTGAAGAATACCAAGAATATTTAAAATTTTATTGTGCCCCATCTGGACAATGGTATCAAAATGGTGAACGAGGAGTTGCTAGGAAAATTGCTTCTCTAAGAAGTTTCTTTTACTATTTATATCAACATGATTTAATTATGAAAAATCCTATGTTAAAAGTCACAACACCTAAAATTCGTGAAAAAGAAATTATTCATTTAGACGAAGAAGAAATATCTGCTCTATTAAACTATATCAAATATGCAAAGATTCGTTATGAATCCAATCGAAAAAGAGATCTAGCAATTACTACGCTACTACTAGGGACTGGGATCCGAGTATCGGAATGTGTGGGTCTTGATATGGATGATGTGGATTTTATAAATAATAGAATTCGTGTGATTCGAAAAGGTGGTAATGAAATGTATGTTTATTTCGGGGAAGAAGTTCAAAAAGCATTACAAGATTATTTACAAGATAGAACGATATATGGTAAAGAAAATTCAAAAGAAAAGGCACTCTTCCTCTCTCGACGTAAAAAAAGAATTAGTGTAGATGCCATTGAAGAATTGATTAAAAATTATAGCAAACAAGTCATTACAAGAAAAAAAATCACACCACATAAATTAAGAAGTACATACGGAACAAAACTTTATGAAGAAACAGGAGATATTTATTTAGTAGCAGATGCATTAGGTCATAAAGATATTAATACAACTTCAAAACACTATGCTGCTATTCAAGATAGAAGACGTCGAGAAGCTGCAAAAGCATTTAAAATTCAAAAAGAGCCATCTTAGTGATTCTCCTTTCACTAGATGACTCTTTTTTATTATTATATATATTTTATAAACATTTTTATGCGATCTATTTAGAAAATTTAGTAAATTCTGATAGATATTACATTTATTCAATTCCTGTCAAAGAATATAAAAGTCCAGCAAAAGAATCCGAAATATATAATGTATCTCCTTCAATAGCTAACCCAACTGGTTTAGTAGGGTAGATAGAAACATCTTCATCTTCTATTTGCATAATTGTTGTAACAATTCCATCTTTAATTTGACGAACAGCACTATTTCCAGTATCAGCTATATAAATACTGTCTCCATGTTTTATAATTCCTGTTGGATGATCAAATTGTGCAACTTCAACTGTTCCATCAGAAAAACCACCAGCATATAATTCACTATCTTCATAATAAGCAGCATTTCCGGCAACTGTTTCCACTTTTCCATTTTTTAAATCAATTTTTCGTATTCTTTGATTTTCACTATCCGTAATATATAACAAATCATTTTCATAATAAATACCAATCGGTGTATGGAACTGGGCTTTTAATCGATCACCATCTAAATACCCTTTTTCTCCACCAGCATAAATACTTACATTTCCTTGAGGATCCATTTTACGAATACAATGATTAAGACTATCGGCTATATATAAATTACCATCATCATCTGTTGTAATTCCCGCTGGTGAATGAAATTGACTTTCAGTCCCTTTCCCATCTAATAAACCGGCTTCTCCTGTACCCGCAATTGTCTTTACTCCTTCTTCTGTAATATATCGAATCCGATTATTTGCTCGATCTGTTATGGCATATCCAGATAAAAACTTTGTAATTCCGTATGGATCTCCATATTTAGCTTCATCATTTGTACCATCTTGGTATTCATTTTTAGGAAAACCATAAATATCTTCTTTTGAAATTTTCCCACTATAAATCTTCTTTTTCCCATCTTCGATTTGATAAATTACATTATTTCCTGTATCTGTCACAAGCAAATGATTCTCGGAACGATACATGAGTGCTGGTTGACGCATTTTTATAATCATATTTCCAATTTGTGGTTTTAAAACTTGTATTTTTTCTTCTTCTTTACATCCTGTTAGAGTAAATAGTAATGCAAACAAGAGTAAAGACATTTTCTTTATTATCATCACGTCTCTTCTATCAATCCTTCCATTCTTAAAACTTCAAAACCTTCTGCTTTTCCTTTTAATTTAATTGTATCTCCAAGAGAAGTTACTTTAATTCTACCTTCTAGTCGATTTGCAACTTCACGACTTATTAAAATTTGTCCAGCTGGGGCATTGGATTCTAATCGTGCAGCAGTATTGACAGTATCGCCAATTGCCGTATAATCCATACGTATTTTAGCACCAATATTTCCAACAACTGCTGGTCCACAATGGACACCAATTCCAAAACCAACGCTTCTTCCATATTTTTCTATTAATTCTTGATTCAAAGCATGAGACTCTTGCACCATATCCCAAGCCGTCTTTACTGCCTGATAAACATAATCCTCTTGTTCAATTGGTGCATTGAAAAATGCCATTGTTGCATCTCCAACAAACTTATCCAATGTACCTTTATTTCTTAAAATACATCGGCTCGTTAAATCAAGATAACGATTTAAAATTTCTACTACTTCTAATGGTGATAAAATCTCTGACATAGGAGTAAAACCACGAATATCTACAAACAGTACTGCAATATCCGTCATTTTCCCACCAAGCTCTAATTCTTCTTGATTTTCTAAAATTTTATTGACTACTTCCGGAGCAACATAGTGTTTAAATGTATTCGTAACTCTATGTTTTTCCATTGTTTCTAATACATAATTCCAAGCAATCATACCAATATAAATAACAGTAATCGAAAATGGTATCCAGCTAATATGTAAGAGATATCCTTGTTGATAAGAAAAATACGCAATCCCTATATAACTAAATCCACTAAGCAACCATACGATACTACTAAACAATATCTTTTTTCTATATAAAAGAAATAAGAATAAAAAACAAACAATAAATAGTAAAACCAGTTGCATTTCATCGCTTATTTCTTTTTTGAAATCATTTCGTATTAAAGCATCGATTGCATTGGCATGAATTTCTACACCATACATTACTTGAGAATGATCAATAGCTGTTGTACAGTAGTCCATAAGCCCAGGTGCATATGCACCAATCAAAACAACTGCTCCCTCAAAAATTTCTGGTGAAATATTGCCACTTAATAAATCGGAAAATGAAAATCCATCGTTATATGCACCTGGGCCTCCACTATAAGATAAATACCATGTATGACGTTCACTATTTACTGGAACTTCATTTAATTTTAATCCATGTTCTTTGGCATATAAACGATATAATTCATAATTTAAACTATTGACACTCTCTCCATTTGGTAAATCAATCGTACGAATTAAATGTCGAATCACACCATCTTTGTCATACATAGAGTTAATATGACCTTGAATACTATTCTCTTTCAATTCTTTATAAGGCTCTTCATAACTTTCAATCGTATAATCATTTAAATAAAGCATATCATTATTTTCTTCTAATTGAGAAGTAAAATTGGCTGTTGTTGCCATAACAACATTTCCATATTTACCAGCTGCTTTTGCCAATGCTTTATCATCTTTATCATTTGTTCGACCAGTGTAAAGAACATCAATCCCAATGGCTGCTGGTCGATGTTCTTCATCCTGATTTAAAATTTCAATGGCCTTTGCCATATATTCACGAGGCCAAGTTTGATATGGTCCCAATTCTTCTAAACTTTTTGTATCGATACCTATGACAAAAATATTACCATCTAATATGCGTTCTTTTTGATAAAAAGAATCGTTTAACGTATTATCTAACTTATAAAAAATACCTGTAGCAATCACACCTGTTAATATACATGCAACTAAAAATGCCACAAAACATCTTATCCATATATCTTTTTTGTTCCGCACCTATCTTGGCTCCTTATTATTTGCAATAATTTGTTCCCAAAAGTCTTTCCAACCTTCAAAAAAGTCATCCCACCATGGTGGACGATTTGGTCTTTCTTCTTCTGAAGGCTCTTTCACAGGCTCACTTGTGGTACTTTCTGTAGTCGGTTCTTTTACTGGTTCACTTGTGGTACTTTCTGTCGTTGCTTCTTTTACCGGTTCACTTGTAGTACCTTCTGTCGTTGGTTCTTTTACCGGTTCACTTGTGGTACTTTCTGTCGTTGGTTCTTTTACCGGTTCACTTGTAGTACCTTCTGTCGTTGGTTCTTTTACTGGTTCACTTGTGGTACTTTCTGTAGTCGGTTCTTTTACCGGTTCACTTGTAGTACCTTCTGT
>JADIML010000287.1 GCA_017694765.1 Candidatus Scybalomonas excrementavium | reverse complement strand
AGCTTATATATTGGAATTCCATTTTGCCCAAGCACCTGTCTATACTGTTCGTTTACTTCTTATCCAATCCATAAATATGAACAAAAAACATGGGAGTATTTAGAAGCATTAAAAAAAGAAATTGCTTTCATTAAAGAAGCAATGGAACAAAAGGGTAAGAAGCCAAGTACCATTTATATGGGTGGTGGAACCCCAACGTCTCTTTTAGCAAGCCAACTTGATCATTTATTAGGATATGTTCGAGAACTATTTTCCTTAGATGAAGATGATTCAAAGTTGTTAGAATTTACAGTGGAAGCTGGAAGACCAGATAGTATTACAAGAGAGAAACTCCAAGTTCTTAAAAAGCATAAAGTGGATCGCATTAGTATTAATCCACAGACGATGAAAGATGAAACATTACGTCTTATTGGACGAGCTCATTCTGTAGAAGATACAAAACGAGCGTTTTTAATGGCAAGAGAAGAAGGAATGGATAATATCAATATGGATATTATCGTAGGATTGCCAGGAGAGAACTTAGAAGATGTAAAGCATACACTAGATGTAATCAAAGATTGGAAACCAGAAAGTTTAACGGTACATTCTTTAGCGATTAAACGAGCAGCCAATTTGAATATTCAAATGGAAAAATATAAGAGTATGGTAAAAGGAAGCACAAATGATATGCTTATCCTTGTAGATGAGTATGCAAAACAGTTAAACTTAGTTCCCTATTATTTATATCGCCAAAAAAATATACCGGGAAATCTTGAAAATGTTGGATATGCAAAAGAAGGGTTAGAGTGCCTTTACAATATTTTAATTATGGAAGAAAAACAAACGATTATGGCAGCAGGTGCAGGTGCTACCACCAAATATGTCTGTCAGAAAGAAAATCGGATTGAACGGGCTGAAAATGTAAAAAATGTGGATCAGTATATAGAACGTATTGACGAAATGATAGAAAGAAAACGCACTCTTCTTAAAGAGAATAACGATGTATGAATTACCTGAGTGAAAGCACTTGACAATATAGAGTGATATGACTAACATAATACATTAGAACCATATATGCTTATCAGAAACGAGATAGGATAGGAAGAAGAAAGAATAATATGGGAAATATGAAAAGACGATAAAGGAGAAAAGAATGGCTGAATCAATGAGAGGTTTGCACAGAAGTCACCGTTGTGCAGAAGTAAGTAAGAAACAAATTGGTGAAACAGTAACATTAATGGGGTGGGTACAAAAAAGTCGTAATAAAGGAAGTCTTATTTTTGTTGATTTAAGAGATCGTTCTGGCATTATGCAAATCGTATTGGAAGAAGGAAATGTAGCGAAAGAATATTTTGAAAAGGCTGGTAAATTAAGAAGTGAATTTGTAATTGCCGTTGTTGGTGAGGTCGTAGCACGTTCAGGTGCAGTGAATGAAAATTTAAAAACTGGAGATATTGAAGTGTTAGCAAAAGAACTTCGTATTTTATCTGAAGCAGAAGTACCACCATTTCCAATTGAAGAAAATAGTAAGACAAAAGAAGAACTTCGTTTAAAATATCGCTATCTTGATTTAAGAAGACCAGATCTTCAGCGTAACTTAATTATGAGAAGTAAGGTGGCGACATTAACACGTCAGTTTTTAGCAGAAGAAGGATTTTTAGAAATTGAAACACCAATGTTGACAAAGAGTACACCAGAAGGAGCTAGAGATTATTTAGTACCAAGTCGTGTCTATCCTGGAAATTTCTATGCACTTCCACAGTCACCACAGATTTTTAAACAGTTATTAATGTGTTCTGGATACGATAGATATTTCCAAATTGTAAAATGTTTTCGTGATGAAGATCTTCGTGCCGATCGTCAGCCAGAGTTTACACAGATCGATATGGAATTATCCTTTGTCGATGTAGATGATGTGATTGATGTCAATGAAAGACTTCTTGCTAAATTATTTAAAGAAGTATTAGATGTAAAAGTAACACTTCCAATTCAGAGAATGACATGGCAAGAAGCGATGGATCGTTTTGGTTCTGATAAACCAGATACACGTTTTGGAATGGAGCTTGTAGACGTATCAGAAGTTGTAAAAGACTGTGAATTTATCGTATTTAAATCTGCATTAGAAAATGGTGGAAGTGTTCGTGGTATTAATGCCAATGGACAAGGTAATATGCCACGTAAAAAAATCGATGCTCTTGTTGATTTTGCAAAAACTTATGGTGCAAAAGGCTTGGCTTATGTTGCGATCCAAGAAGATGGGACAATAAAATCTTCTTTTGCGAAATTTATGAAAGAAGAAGAGATGAGTGCATTGATTCAAGCCATGAATGGACAAGCTGGCGATTTATTATTATTTGCAGCAGATAAAAATAAAGTTGTGTGGGATGTATTAGGTGCATTACGTTTAGAAATTGCAAAACAGTTAGACATACTTGATAAAGAACAGTACAACTTCTTATGGGTAACAGAATTCCCACTTCTTGAGTGGTCAGAAGAACAAAATCGTTATACAGCAATGCACCATCCATTTACAATGCCAATGGAAGAAGATTTACAATACTTAGAAACAGAACCGGGAAGAGTTCGTGCAAAAGCCTATGACATCGTATTAAATGGTACAGAAATTGGTGGTGGTAGTGTACGTATTTTCCAAGATGACGTGCAAGAAAAAATGTTTGAAGCACTTGGATTTACAAAAGAAGAAGCCTATGAACGGTTTGGATTCCTTCTTGATGCATTCAAATATGGTGTTCCACCACATGCAGGACTTGCATATGGACTGGATCGTCTTGTTATGCTTATGGCAAAAGAAGACAGTATTCGTGATGTTATTGCATTCCCGAAAACAAAAGATGCTTCTTGTCTCATGACAGATGCACCAAATGTAGTAGATGAAAAGCAATTAGAAGAATTAGCTCTTCATATACAAAAAGCAACAAAAGAAGAAGAGTAAGTTGTATGAATGAAATAGGATAAAAGATGTATCGTGGATTTTAACCGTAGATCTTTAGCAGAAAAAAGAGATTATGAAAGAGGAAAATCATAATCTCTTTTTGTATCTTATAGGAAATTCTTCTTAATGAGTCATTTCTATAATTATGATAGGATAAGAAATTTCTTTAACGAGTCATCCCCATTGGATAAAGACAAACCATATGTGAATGATACATAAGTTTACGAAAAAGAGAGAGGTATTGGAAAAAATAAGTGTTTAAAATAGGAATAAAAAATCTAATAAATCAGAAAAAACTTCTGGCAAATAAGAAAGAGGAATCGGAAAATCAACTTCATCGGGAACTGTTTCAATCGTAAAGGCAGGTTTTTGATAAGTTTCTGCAAAATATTGAACTGTATTTCCACCAGAATCTCCTTCTTTTACTTCTTCAGATGGTGGAAAAAGTGTATATTCCATACAAGTAGCGAGCTTTTTTGCAACTTCTTCTTGTGCTTTATTATAAGAATCAGGCATTGTATTTCGGTAATAATAGATACCTTTTCCACGAGAATGAATGTCAAAATAATAGTCAGGTCTTACTTGGTTAAAAAAGTTGACTAAAATGTTCGATTCAGGTTCACTTAATGGTGCATCGGTATGCCATTTCTTTTTCCAAAGTTTACATGGGAAGTTTCGATTTAAATCTACATCTCTTCCATTATTTTTCCATGTAGGATCGGATAAAGAGATGAAATAGCCATCTGGATTTAGCATAGGAAGAATATAAAGAGTATGGGAAAAAAACCAATCTTTATAACAAGTAAAGTGAGAAGCATAATATTTTAAAATGGATAAAAGTGCAAAAGAATTAATGGATTCTCTTCCATGTACGCCACCAGTGAGGAGAAATTTGGTGGAACCTACACCAAGGCGATAGGCAAAAATAGGGTGTTTCATAAAACTTTCACCTAGAAAAAAACGTTCATAAATCTTTTGTGGGAGCTCATAGGATACCATTGTTTCTTCGAAATTCAAACGATACCGTTCATAAGAGGTTGTTTCATAAATAGAATGATTCATAACAATTCCTAAATTATTTTTTATAAAAATATGGAAAGAAAGAAAAAATTATGACTGGAACAAAGAATAGTTTGTTATTTCTGAACATTGACGAAAAGGAATCCATTTGTTAAAATAATGTATTAGTAGTAGTATGCAAAAAATTACAACGAAATCAATAAAGGTGGTAGAAAAAATGGACAAAATGCAACTTCAGATCACTGCCAACAAAATCCGTAAAGGGATTATTGAAGGAGTACACAGTGCAAAAGCTGGACACCCAGGTGGATCATTATCTTCAGCAGATATTTTTACATATTTGTATTTTGAAGAAATGAATATTGATCCAAAAGAACCAAAAAAAGCGGATAGAGATCGCTTCGTACTTTCCAAAGGACATGTAGCTCCAGGATATTATGCAACATTAGCAAATAGAGGATTTTTCCCAGTGGAAGATTTAAAAACACTTCGTCATATCGGTTCTTATTTACAAGGACATCCAGATATGAAACATATTCCAGGTGTAGATATGTCTAGTGGTTCTTTAGGACAAGGTGTTTCAGCAGCAGTTGGAATGGCTGTAGCAGCAAAACTTGATCAAGCAGATTATCGTGTGTATACATTACTTGGTGATGGAGAAATCCAAGAAGGACAAGTATGGGAAGCCGCTATGTTTGCAGGTGCTAAGAAATTAGACAATATGGTTTGGATTGTAGATAATAATGGACTCCAAATTGATGGAGATATTGCGGATGTATGTTCTCCATATCCAATTGATGAAAAATTTAAAGCATTCAATTTCAATGTGATCAATATTGATGCCCATGATTTTGATCAAATTGATGCAGCATTTAAAGCAGCAAGAGAATGTCAAGGAATGCCAACTGTTATTGTTGCAAAAAGTATCAAAGGAAAAGGTGTTTCCTTTATGGAAAATAAAGCATCATGGCATGGAGTAGCTCCAAATGATGAACAATATGCAATTGCAATGGAAGAATTAGAAAAGGAAGGTGCAGCTTTATGTCAGAAGTAAAAAAAATTGCTACAAGAGAAAGCTATGGGAATGCTCTTTTAGAGTTAGGAAAAAAATATGATAACCTTGTTGTATTAGATGCTGACCTTGCAGGTGCAACAAAAACTGGAATTTTCCAAAAAGCATTTCCAGAAAGACACATTGACTGTGGAATTGCAGAAGCAAATATGGTAGGCATTGGAGCTGGACTTGCTGCTAGTGGAAAAGTACCTTTTGTAAGTAGTTTTGCAATGTTTGCCGCAGGAAGAGCCTTTGAGCAAATTCGTAACTCCGTTGGATATCCACATTTAAATGTTAAAATTGGTGCAACTCATGCAGGAATTTCTGTTGGGGAAGATGGAGCAACACATCAATGTAATGAAGACATAGCATTAATGAGAACGATTCCAGGTATGGTTGTATTAAATCCATCTGATGATGTAGAAGCAAAGGCAGCAGTAGAAGCAGCATATCTTCATGATGGTCCAGTATATTTAAGATTTGGACGTCTTGCAGCACCAGTTATCAATACAAACGCAGATTATAAGTTTGAGATTGGTAAAGGAATTGTTTTAAGAGAAGGAAAAGATTTAACAATCGTTGCAACAGGTTTAATGGTAGCAGAAGCAGTGGAAGCAGCAGAAATGTTAGCAAAAGATGGAATTGAAGCTAAAGTTCTTAATATTCATACAATTAAACCATTAGACGAAGAGTTAATTATTTCTTCTGCAAAAGAAACAGGAAAAGTAGTAACAGTAGAAGAACATTCTGTAATTGGTGGTTTAGGAAGTGCAGTTTGTGACGTATTAAGCGAAAAAGCTCCTACTCCAGTGAAAAAGATTGGTATTTATGATCAATTTGGAGAATCTGGTCCAGCCTTAAAATTATTAGAAAAATATGGTTTAACAAGCGATGGTATCTATACACAGATTAAGGAGTTTTTAAAATAGAGCTACCAAGTCTTACTGACTTTAGATACTGGGTAGTTTACTTTATATAGATATTATAGAAAGGAAAGGAAACGGTAAAGTGAGAAAGATAGTTGTTGCATGTGGAAGTGGAATCGCAATTTCTCAAATTGTTGCATTAAAAGTTCATCAGCTACTAGAGGAAAGAAATTTAACAGTACCAATCGAAGCAATTGCAATCAAAGATTTAGAAGCTCATTTACCTACAAGTATGGTATATCTTTCTATTTTTCCAGCAGAGAAACCATATGAAATTCCTGTCTTAGATGGAACAGCTTTTTTAAATGGTAACCATCAAGAAGAATTAGAGAAATTAATACAGATTATTCAAAAGGAACAATCTAAGGATACGATAATAGTATGATAAAAATGCCCTCTTTTTCTGTTTTATTATCAAACAGAAAAAGAAGGGTATTTTTATGTAAAAAAGAACTATGAGATATGAGAAAAAAGAGTTATAATAAAAAAGAAAATAGCAGTAAACTATCAGTAGGATAGCA
>JADIML010000286.1 GCA_017694765.1 Candidatus Scybalomonas excrementavium | reverse complement strand
ACTTCCTTTTAGTTTATACTACTGAATTAATAATACAATATATTTTTATAAAAATCTAGTAAAGAAAACAACCTATCGGTTAGGCTTACATCCTCCACCTCATGCGGTGAGGAAGAGGAATTACGCCTTATAGGTTAAATTTCGCTCAGCTCTTTTATTTCTTACTAATGGTTTTGGTACTTTCATCTTTAGGAAAAGTGGTACATATTCGATCAAAACAGAAGAACTTTCCAAACCATACCACTGCACTTGAGAGCCTGCTAAACGACGGATTTTATATTTTAATGAAATCGCTAGTCGTTTCCAAGACACTAACTCACTTTCTGGCACTAACATCTTCTTCAACATACAAAATTTAAAACTTCCAATCTTTCCATCACTTCCATAAATCGAATATTTCTGCTTTTGTGGAGGTAATTCTCCAGTTCGAATAAGATCGGTAACAATCTGTCTTAAAAAGACATTGACTCTTTGGTTCATCTTAAATCCAAGTGTAATTCTTACACGGAAAATATAATCGGTACCAAAGTTATCAACGGTATACTCATGGGCATATGGTTCATCACTCACAATGATACTAACAAACCAATAAGTATTCGCACGTTTTGTATTTTTATTAAAAATAGAATATAACACATCCCTGTCTATCTTATCTACTTCTCTTTCATGAATCATATAAACAAGATTATCTGTAATCTGTGGAATCGTTGTATCCTTTCTTAATCGATTAAACATTTCCAAATAATCTTTCATATGCAAATGAACTTCTTGAGAACGCTCAATAGCTGTACCTTGATACCATATAATCATAATCAATAAAAGTAAAATGGCTAATAACAATGCCACATATCCACCGTTTGCAAATTTGCTTAAACTGGATAAGAAGAAAAATCCTTCTAAGCCACCAAAGAAAATGAGAAAGACAAACGGTATGACTTTCTTTCCTTTTACTTTCCATAAATAAATGAACAACAATACCGTTGTCATAAGCATTGTCATTGTAATCGCCAAACCATATGCAGCCTCTAAATGAGCGCTAGAACGGAAATATAGGACAACAATCGTACATGCAATCCAAAGCACACCATTAACGAGTGGAATATAACTTTGTCCCTTCGTCTGAGAAGGATATGTAATTCTCATTCTTGGCATTAAATCTAACCTCGTAGCTTCGGATACTAAAGTAAAAGAACCTGTAATCAATGCCTGAGAAGCAATAATTGCTGCCATTGTACTTAATAAAACTGCTAAAATTCTAACAGAGTGTGGCAACATCTCAAAGAATGGATTCATATCTTCGATTCTCACAAGCTCCTGATTTCCTTGGTTATGTAAAAGCCAAGCTCCTTGCCCTAGATAATTCAAAATCAGACAAGCCTTTACAAATGGCCAACTTAAATAAATATTGCCCTTTCCAACATGCCCCATATCGGAATAAAGAGCCTCTGCACCTGTCGTTGCAAGAAATACACTTCCAAGTATCATAATTCCAACATGATTCGATGGACTAAATAATAATTCGATTCCTCGAAGTGGATTACATGCACGAAAAACGGATAAATCACCTACCATATTATAAAGACCGGTCACTGCCAAAAATAAAAACCAAATAGTCATAAATGGTCCAAATGCCTTACCGATTAAACTAGTTCCTGCCTTTTGTACCAAAAAGAGGCTCGCAATAATCACTAACGTAATCACTACAATCTTATTCTGATCCTCACCTAATATTTGATAAAGAACAGGTACACTTCGAAGCCCTTCCACTGCTGTCGTAACAGTAACTGCTGGCGTTAAAACACTATCTGCTAAAAGTGCTGCTCCCCCAATCATAGCTGGTATAATCAAATATTTTCCAAACTTTTTAATCAAACTATATAACGCAAAAATTCCACCCTCACCATGATTATCTGCTTGCATAGCAATTAATACATATTTAACGGTTGTTAGTAACGTTAATGTCCAAATAATTAAGGAAAGTGACCCAAGAATCACCTCCTCATTGATAGAAGAAATCCCACCATTTCCAGCAATAATGGACTTCATAACATACATCGGAGACGTTCCAATATCTCCATAAACAACTCCAAGAGCTATCAGTGCTGCACCAGCACTTACAGGTATCTTTTCTATCCGTTGATTTTCCACTGTTTTCAAACCGATTCACCTCTTCATTTTCTATTCCTTATCTCTCAAATATCTTCCCTGTATATTCCAATTTTTTCCTTCTTATCTTCTCTTATTCTATAATCATCTAATAAGAGTAATACAAGTGCTGTAGCTAAAATAGGAATACAAAACCAAATTCCTTGAATTCTAAATCGAAGTGAAAAGAAATAGCCAAAGAAAACTCCGATATGAAAACCAAGCAGCGTTCCTCCAAAAAATTTAGCTTTTGCTGCTTTTTCTTTTCTTTCTTCTTTGTTCTTATCAATTAAATAATATTCTGTCCATGCTGAAAGTGTCTGCTTTAAATTATTTGTAGAAAAAATTGTAGAACTTACATATCCATTAGCGCCTTTAAAAATAGCCCATTGAAAAGCTGTCATAAAAAAAATAGGATACAGCCCAAATATTGGATTCATATCTGTTGGAAGAATACTAAGAATAAAAACACCAATAACTTCTACGCCTATGGCTAAGTATTTTAACCGCCATGTTGTTTTCCTCTCTAAAATCGTTGGAATGATAATAGCACTTATATAAATAAGTAATCCACCAATACGAATTGCTGCCCCATTTACGTTTTTCCCAAATAAATCTCCTATAATACTAATCAAATTAGCTGTCTGTGCAGATCCAAAAATATTAAATCGATTTACTAGACCATAAACGCCTAAAAAACCACCACAGACAGCCATTACATAATGAACAATTGCATCGTATTTTCTCTCTGTCATAATTTCCTCCTTTGTCCATTATAACACTCTATTTTTATTTTTCAATTCTCATCTTTGTCTATTACACGTATTCCTCTTTATCCAAATATATATGCTTGAAAACATATCCCTTTCTAAATAATAATGAAAAAATTTATTTTATAGTTTAAAAAATACCAACTGTATGCTATGCTATAAAAATCTACGGATAAAAATAAAATTGATACAGACTTTCCACGAAACTTAAAATTCAAGAAAAGGAATGATTTGAATGTCTAAACAAACTATGAAGTCTATGAACCCACAAAATCATAAAAAATGGGTACAACGACTCTGTCTTATTATAGGTTATTTATTCGCTATTATATTTTTATTATTATTATTGAATAACTATATTAATAAACATTTAAAACAACAGTTAATCAGTTCTCTTGAAGATCTAGCACACCAAAACATTACTTTTATTCAAAATAATGTTGAGCAGCATTTTTCTTTCTTAGATAATCTGGCAAAACAGATTGGAAATGATGAAAATTATGATGTTACACAAAGCGCAAAAGAAACTAAAAAAATTGCAGAAATTTTTGGATTTCGAGAAATAGGCATTGCCTTACCAGATGGTACAGCCTATATGAGTACGGATACAGTTTTTAACATATCGACTAGAGAATACTTTAAACAAGGTTTACAAGGAAAACATTATGTTAGTAATATTCTAACAGATATGAGAGATCAGGCTGATGTTAATGTATATAGTGTTCCAATTAAAAATAAAGAAGATACTATTATCGGTGTTTTATTTGGAATTGATAATACAAATAACTTTTTCACAAGTTTTCAAGTTTCAACATTCCATGATCAAGGATATACCTACATCATAGATTCTGATGGAAATGTAATTGGATCCTCCTTTCAGTATCAAGAATTTGCCATGACAAATATTTTTAAAAACTTGAATCGATATCCAAAACAAAACAAACAAGCTATTCAAGATTTACGAGATGGAATCAACAATAATACCGGTGGTAGCCTTTATTATAATAATTATGGCTATCGCTATGCTGTATTTCGTTCCTTAAATATGAATGACTGGTGGCTTATTACAGTGGTTCCTGAATCTGTCTTACAAGATCGCGTTCAACCGATTCGTGCTGGTGTCCAGCTCCTTTATAGTATTTTGTTTGTTTTACTAATTTTTATTTTCGTTTATATTCTGACAAAACAGATTAAAAATGAAAAATATTTAAAAAAGATTGCCTACACCAACTCATTAAAAAATTTATATAATAAAGCTTATCTTCAAGATAATTTTGCATTGGCAACTCAAAAAAGGGAGCCTAAGTATGCAGCATTAGTTTTATATAACATTCGTAAGTTTAAAATGATTAACGAAATCTATAGTCCAACCGTAGGAAATGAACTATTAAAGCAACTTGGTACTATCTTAAATACGACAAAAAAATATGCAAGAGAGATTGTAATCCACGATCATGCAGATGTATTTGCTGCCTTATACTTTTTTGAAGAGCGAAGTGAATTAGAACATCGAATTCAAGACTTTTTAGAAAAGATTCATGTTATAGATTATTCCAATACCCAAATTACCATTAACATGGCAGTTGGTATTTATGAAATTCAGGATCTTTCTTATCCTTTTGAAAAAATCTATAACTACGCAACTATTGCAAACAATCAAAATAAAACTGTTCGTTCTGGCATTTTAACCTACTATTCCGAAGAATTAGGTGAAAATGAAATTAAGAAAAAATGCTTAGATGATAATATCCGAGAAGGAATACAAAAGAAAGAATTTCGGGCATGGTTCCAACCCAAATTTGACTGTCATACACAGGAACTGGTAGGGTGTGAAGCATTAGCGAGATGGTATAAAGAAGATGGTACGGTATTAACTCCCTATCATTTTATTGAACTTAGTGAAAAACTTGGTCTTATTCGAGATATCGATGAGTTGATCTTTGAAGATGTATGTAAAAAAATTAAAGAATGGGAACTTCAAGGTTTCACTTGTATTCCAATATCCGTAAACCTTTCTCGTGCCTACTTAAATAGTTTAAATGCGATTGATCATTTAAAGAAAATTTTAGATAAATATGAAATTTCTAGCGAGTACATTCAACTAGAGATTACAGAGAGCTCTATTGTCGATAATGAACAACAGCTAAATGATATTATTAGTAAAATGCACAGCTTTGGATTTAAAGTATTATTAGATGACTTTGGCATTGGATACTCTTCTCTAATGTCCATCAACTCGTTAAATTTTGATACATTAAAGATTGACAAATCTTTTGTTGATGCAATTGGAAGCAAAAATGGTGATTTTATTATTCAATACACAATCCAATTAGGAAGAAAACTGGGTATGGAAGTTTTAGTAGAAGGAGTCGAAACAGAAAAACAATATGAATTTTTAAAAGAACAAAACTGTGACGTCATTCAAGGCTATTACTTCTCGAAACCATTATGTGATACCGAATTTGAACAACTTCTTCACAAAAATCAAAACTAATTTTTTGTGTATCAAAAAAGGGAATGGTACCATTATCTATTTTGATAATGACACCATTCTCCTTTTTTATTCTCCTAATTCAATTGCATCTACTGGACAACTATCACCAGCATCTTTTGCTAACGCTTCAAACTCTTCTGGTACTTCACCAATTGCTTCGGCAAATCCATCATCTTTCATTTGAAAAACATCTTCGCATATTCCTACACAGACTCCACATCCAATACAATTTTCATTGACATAAGCGTTCATTTTTACGCCCTCCTACATATTATGACGATTCTCCATCAATCAAGATTGAGTAGTTATAGTATTTCCAATCATATTTCTATCTATTCTATCAAAGGAATTTAAAAACTTTATAAATAAATATACCACTATATTCTCCCTGCAAACATAAAAAGGCTACAAATGTTTCTCATCTGAAAAACGTTTGTAGCCTATGTATTAGAGATATTTATATATTAGCTAATAGTGAAATTCGCTGTTCCAACTCTACCATCAGATAATGTAACCGTAACCGTATAATTACCAGAAGTATAATAGCTTCCAATAAATTGAAATTCTGTTGAAGAGTTTTCAATAATATTTTGTCCATGAATAAAGTTTTGTGCCATGCCAGTATTATTATTTTTAATAGCAAACTTTGCACTTTTGAAATCAACACTATCTTTTAACTTAAAACTAAGTGTTATAACATCTGCCATACCTTTATATGCTGATACAGATGTAATCTCAAATGTTTTTGGTGTCGTATCTTCTGTTCCACTACCTGGTACTTCTGGCTCTTTATATTCAGGTATTGCTAAGTAATACATAAACTCTGTGTAATTTCCTTTTGCATCTTTTGTTACAAAACAGAAATAAGAATTATTAGCTGGAACTTCACTTAAATCCACTGTAAAAGTTCCCTCCCCACTAACAAGAGCTTGTTCGGTTGGATTTGCATCCATAACTAATTTTGGATCTTTCTTTGCAGTTGTATCTGGCTCAAAAACATCACTTGGCTGTAAAATTGTCCAATAAATACTTCCTTCTTCATCTGATTTTAAAGTTACCTTTAACTGCTTTTCTCCAGTGCGGCTTACAGAACTAGAAGTTGTAGCAATAATCGGCGCATCAAAATCCACATAGAAATCTTTCCTAGCAGTTGTTCCATCTTGGAATGTAATCGTAGCAGTAAAATAGTTATTTCCTTGTGGAATCACACCAGACTTCATATAAACTGTATAATGTTGATTATCCATTGTTTCTACTCTTCCGATCGTTAAATTCCCCTTTGGACAAGAGATTTTAAAATTGTCTAGAGTAAGCGCTTCTTTAGTTGGCTCACTTAATGTAATTTCGTAACGATAATTTTCTCCAAAGAAAGATACATATTTATAGTATCCTTCTGCACTTTCAATTTTAATACTAGAAGTATCACCTACCACTACTTTTGAATCAATGTCGATTTTTTTAATTAAAGTTGTTTTTCCATCTGTACTCGCAGCCATATAATAAATCGTATAAGCACTACCCTCTTTTAAAGTATGAATTGTAACTTCATTGGCTTGGCTCTTCATGGATACAGATGTTCCATTTTGTAACATATAGGCTTCTGTAATTCCATCTAACTCATTTGGAACTTGATGAACGGCTTTTGTACTCATTCTTGAAGTCGCATTTTCTTTTATAATATAATAAAATGTTCCCGGTTCATCTGCAATGTATTTTAATGTGGCTTCTGTACCACTGACACGAGTTGTATTTACAGAAGTTAGCTGTGGACAATCATATTTTGATACAAACCCTTTTTCAATTAAACTATTATCAGAGAAGATAATCGCAAGACTGTATCCATTATCATCATAGTAAGATGTAATAATATCAAATGTTGTATAGTCTGCACTTGGCTCAATTCTTTGAATTGTCATATCAGAACCACCAGTTGTACAAATGATAGAAAGCATTGACTGTGTTAATTGTGGATATGCTTTATTTAATGTTAAGCGTACTTTTCCATTTTCTACAGACTCTACATTTACAATTTTAAGTCCACTTTGTTCTGCTAAAGAGGTGGTAACTTCTGTTGTTGTATCTTCCACTGGTGATGTGATCGTTTCATCAGAAGTAGGTTTCTTAGTCGTATCAACTTCTTGATTTCCTGAAGGTTTTTCTACAACTACTTTATCATCTGTTTCATTTTTCACCGTTACATCAACGTTATCATCTGAAACTTTAACGGAACTTCCTTCTGCTCCTTTTTCTAAAGAAACATCAACTTTCACAGGTGTATGTACTTCTACTTTTACAGCAGCATTTACTTTAGCACCTTCTGCCTTATCTGAAACTACAACTGGAATTTCATTTTTTGTCGTTCCATTTACATTTAATTGTCCTGAAGCATTCATTGCAACTGTGTTAATTGTACCATTTACTTCTAAATCCACACTAGCTGGCGCATTCATTGAAACTGTATCAATCGTTCCATTTGCCTTAACAGTAAGCATATTTTCCTGTGTCACTTTTAGTTCACTTACTGTTCCATTTACTTCTACATTGACATTAGCATCTTTTTTCGTAAAGCTCATAGCATCGACACTTGCACCTTTTTCTACAACAATACGTGCCTGTAAAGCCTTAACCGTAATTCGATTTCCACTTGCCTGTTCATGCCATGTGTTTGGCTTAATCATTAAAATTTTAATGGATTTGAAAACTCCATAATTTTCTACATCTGCATTTGGAGCATTTACAGATAACGATACATTTTGATAGTTTCCTTCTGGAATTTCAAAATCCACATCTTTATTTGTATCAATGATTAAACTTGTAATCTTCTTATTTTGTAATGCTTTTGTTAATTGTGCTTGTGTCGCCACTTTCTTTTCTGTATTTACTTTTATTGTATATTGTGCCATATAAGCGCTTTTCTTAGACTCTGCATAGCATCGAATCACAGTTGTACCTTCTTGATTTGCCACTACAACTCCTTTTTGATTCACACTAGCAACCGATTTGTTACTTGTAGTCCATTTATAGGTAGAGCCCTTATATTGTTTCATATTTAATTTTGCTGTTTCACCGGCTGTTATTGTTTTTGTTTCTTTTTCTTTTAATGGAACAACCTTTACTTTAACGACAGTCTTTTTGGATCGGTTACAATAAACTAGACAGTTTTTTTAAGGTCATATAAAATAGAAGTATAGAAAAGGAGTGTTTTTATTATGATCACAAGAAGACCACGTCGTACTTATACAGATGAATTTAAAAATCAACTCG
>JADIML010000285.1 GCA_017694765.1 Candidatus Scybalomonas excrementavium | reverse complement strand
TCAATTGTGTTTCCATTGGCTTTCTAATATAATAGCTTGCACCTAACTGAAAACATTGTTCAATCATGACATCTTGTCCAGAGACAGTCAAAATAATAATTTTTGTTTTTCCTATCCCTTGCCCTTGTAATTCCTCCAATACTCCAATTCCATCTAATTTTGGCATTACTAAATCTAATAATAAAATATCAGGCTCTTTCTCTTTTACTAAAGAGACTGCTGTCAAACCATCGAAAGCAGTTCCTACTACTTTCATATCGTTTTGATTTGACAGCACTTCCTCAAAAGTTTGTGTTATTCTTTCATTATCATCAGCGATTGCAATTGTTATTTGACTCATCTTATAACCTCCTGTAAAATTTCGTCTTTTACAGGTATTATACGAGTATTGTCTAACAGCTTTCAACAAATAGTGTTCGCAAAAGTTTTCCAAATACTGTGTTTTATTTCCAATTTACTCCTACGAAATGACAGCATTTTAAATATTTCTCTATTTTTTTATTACTTCGACTGTTTCAGCATATTTTCAATAAAAGTACCATATCCTTTTGTCGAATCTTGCACAAAGACATGGGTAACTGCTCCAATTAACTTCCCATTTTGTAAAATTGGCGTTCCACTCATTCCTTGCACAATTCCATTTGTAAGTTTTAACAACCTTGGATCTGTAATTTCAATAATCATACCTTTTTCTAAATTTTTGTTCGAAGCATCGACATCTGTAATTTGTATTTCATAATCTTCTATTTTTCCACTAATACTAGAACGAATATATGCTTTTCCTTTCTTAACTTCTTCTTTTAATCCTACCTCTACTTCTTCTTGTTTTATCCCCTTTATTAATTCATCTGTTACATTGCCAAAAATACCATAATTGGTATTTTTTGTTATCATTCCATATGGCTTTTCAAAGTCATAACAAACCATTCCAACCATTTCTCCCGGTTTTCCTTTTTCCCCTTTTTTAATAGATAAAATTTTTGATTGAAAAATATATCCCCCTTTTACATCCATCATTCCACCAGTATCAATATCATGAATCCCATGTCCTAAACCTCCAAACTGATTTCCTTTTATATAAGTAAGAGTTCCTATTCCCTGTGAATTATCTCTTACCCAAACTCCCAATTGATATTCTCCATTTTCCTTTGCTAACACCGGTTCAATTTTAACGGAAATCTTTTTATTTTTTCGAACCAGCTCTAAAATCATTGGAGAGTTTCCTTGTTCTTTTACGATTTGTGTCAATTCTTCTTTATTTCGCACTTTAACACCATTTGCCTTCGTAATATAATCACCTGATTCTACAATATACTTTGCCGGCTCATACGTACTTCCATCCATCCCTTTTACCGATTGTGTCCCAAGAACAAGTGCACCTTCTGTTTCGATATAAATCCCAACGGCACTTCCTCCTGGAATCACTTTCTCTCCTTTCAAAGATTCATTGGTACTTGTAGTGACGACTTCTTTTTTCGAAAAAACAGGAAATTTATCGACTGTTTCTTCTGAGTAAAGCCCAAATAAAAGTAGAAGAAGAATAAAAGTATGGATTCCCAAGAGAATACATAAAGACTTTCGATATCTTATTTTCCATGATTCCATTCTGCCACTTCCTTTCCTAAATAAGTATCAAGTTTTTTTCTTTCCATAACGCTTCTATCCTAACACTGCCTCGTTAAGAGAACGTTTTAGGATATTTTTATATGATAGAAATAACTCATTAAGAGAAATTTTCTATCATATAAAAAAAAGGAAGCTCCAAAATGAACGACTTTTCTTTTTATCGTTTCATTTTGTCACTCCCCGCATAGTTTATTATGTGGCGACATAAAATCTATAATCTGTTAACATTTGTTCCTTTTGCCAATTGTTTCATTTCCTTGGCGCTTTTTATGACTTGTTCGGTAATAACAGCTCCACCGGTAATTCTAGCCAATTCTAAAATAGAATCTTTTTCATTTAAAAGAGAAATATTCGTTGTTGTTTTATTATCTAATACATTTTTTTGAATTTTATAATGGGCATCTGCCATAGCAGCAATTTGTGCTAAATGGGTAATACAAATGACTTGATGTTTTTTCGCTATTACAGCTAGGCGCTCTGATACTTTTTGAGCCGTTCTTCCACTGATTCCAACATCAATTTCATCAAAAATTAACGTTTCAATATCATCTTCTTGCGCTAAAACAGACTTAATTGCTAACATAATACGGCTTAATTCCCCACCTGATGCGACAGCATCTAATGGGCGCATTTTCTCTCCAGGATTGGTAGAAATGACAAAGTAAGCCTCATCCATCCCATTGGAACGAATTTCTTCCAATTCTTTGAATTCCATATCAAACTCTACATCGAGAAAATTTAATTCTAATAAAGCATGCTTAATTTTTGGAACTAATTGTTTTGCTGACTGTTTACGAAGTTCTGATAATTGTCTTGCTTCGTTTCGTAGCCTTTCTTCTGATTGTTCCAATTTTCTTTGTAAATTATTCCGATACTCTTCATAATGGTAAAGTTTTTCTAGTTTTTCCAAAATCGTTTTATAATATTCTTGAATTTTTTCAATCGAATTTCCATATTTTACTTTTAATCCATTAATTAAATCTAATCGTTTCTCTACTTCTAATAAACTCTCTTCATCAAAAGTAAAATCATCCATAGAATCGGATAACTCTCGATTAAAATCATTTAGCAAATTATCAATTTCACTAATCTGATTGTACAATGGCTCTAAATCTTTATCCATAGAAACTGCTTGTGCCATTTTTTGAATACAGCGTCCAA
Organism: Candidatus Scybalomonas excrementavium; assembly: GCA_017694765.1. Taxonomy (GTDB): domain Bacteria; phylum Bacillota; class Clostridia; order Lachnospirales; family Lachnospiraceae; genus Scybalomonas; species Scybalomonas excrementavium. Next base: position 873 of record JADIML010000285.1, on the reverse strand, counting down.
TGAGATCACCAGCTCCTTCTTGATCATATCCTGTCATCAAATAGGAGGTCGATAAAAGTTCTGTAATTTCCCTTGCACCAGACATTTTTTTATATTGTTGTTGCAAGTCCTCATCCTCATGAGGTTTTAACTTGGCTTCTTCAATTTCCGTTTGCTCATATTCTAAAAAATGAATTTCTCTAAGTCTTTGTTCTTCACTCGCTGTGGCATCTTCCCATTCTTTTTTTAATTCTTTTACTTCTTCATACGATTTTTGCACTCTTTCCTTAATAGGAGTGAGTTCCTTACCAGCAAAACGATCTAAAATTCGTAAATGGTAATTTTTATGAAGTAATGATTGATGTTCATGCTGACCATGAATATCAATTAAACAAGCACCAAGTTCTTTTAATTGATTTAATGTAACAGTTTCACCATTTACTCGACTAATACTTCTTCCATGAACTAATTTACGGCTAATTAAAAGTTGACCATCTTCCATCATCGTAATGCCATTTTCTTCAATCATATGCCGTATCTTTGGAGAATCCACTTGAAATAGCAGTTCTATTAATGCTTCCTCTGATTCATCTCGGACAGCATCCTTTGATAGTTTTCCTCCTAGAGCTGCATTGATGGAGCCAATAATAATCGATTTACCAGCTCCTGTTTCTCCTGTCATAATGTTTAAATGATCCATAAAGTCTACTTCAATTTCATCAATTAAAGCAAGATTTTTTACATGCAGATTTAGAAGCATACATCCGTTGCCAAAAATCTATAAATATCTATAAATCTTGTTTAATTCCCTGTTCTACGAGTCCGATTTTGAAAACTATAAATAGTAATCTACTTTCGTTTGATATAACTCTCCGAGGGCGTAAATTCGGATAC
>JADIML010000284.1 GCA_017694765.1 Candidatus Scybalomonas excrementavium | reverse complement strand
ACTTATTGCCTATTGCTTGTTACTGCTCTTATGCTCTCTTTTCTCTCTATAGCTGAGATTTACATATAGTCACTGTTTGCACAACTATCTTTCTCTTGACTAAAACTATATTCTCTTTTTGTATTATATATTTATATCAAAAAAATAATTTATAAAAAATTTTCCTCGCAATAATAATGATAAAAAAAGAGAGCCTACGATTCAAAAGTTTCTATTTTGTCTTGAATAGTATTCTCTCTTTTTGCAAATTTTATGAAAGTAAAATGACGAATACGTTTATCCAACTAAAAAGTCAAAGCTAAGCTGGTTTGTCTCTGGAATATCTCCTAATATTCCAAGTTCTGTCATCTTATCTGTAATTGTTTTACTAACTTTTGTTCGATTTCTAAAATCTTCTTTGGAAAGAAATGGACCATCTTTTATGGCTTCTACAATTGCTTCTGCGGCTTTTTCACCAAGCCCATCGATAGCACTTAAAGCAGGCATAATCTTTCCATCAAAAATTTGAAAATCTTTATTATGTGCCTTTTCTAACTCAATCGGAATAAATTCAATTCCTCTTGCATACATTTCTTGCACAATTCTCATATCTTTAATAGAATCTTGATCCTTTGCTGTTAAATTTTCTTTTCCTCGACTTTGTAATTCTTTTAAATTATATTCTAATCGCTCTTTTCCTTGACACATCATTTCATAAGAAAAGGCTGATGCACGAATACTAAAGTACGCTGTATAATAGGCTTCTGGCTTAAATACTTTAAACCATGCAATTCTCCATGCCATCATAACATAAGCAGCAGCATGGGCTTTTGGGAACATGTATTTAATCTTCTTACATGACCAAATATACCAATCTGGCACTCCATGGGCAAGCATTTCCTCTTCCCATTCTGGTTTTAATCCTTTTCCTTTACGCACACTTTCCATAATCGTAAAAGACTGTTCTTTATCAAGTCCCATATAGATTAAATAAACCATAATATCATCACGACAACAAATTGCTGTTGATAATTTTGTCTTTCCTTCTTCGATCAAAGTTTGGGCATTTCCTAACCATACATCTGTTCCATGAGAAAGTCCTGAAATACGCACAAGATCAGAAAAACTTTGTGGATCCGTATCTACAAGCATTTGAATAACAAAATCTGTTCCAAACTCTGGAATCCCAAGAGAACCTAATGGAATTCCTCCAATATCTTCTGGTTTAATTCCTAATATCTCTGTTCCATGGAACAATGCCATCACATTTTTATCATCTAACTTGATCGTTTTTGCATCGACTCCTGTTAAATCTTCTAAACGACGAATCATCGTTGGATCGTCATGTCCAAGAATATCTAGTTTCAAAAGGTTATGGTCGATTGAGTGGTATTCAAAATGGGTGGTAACAATCGGTGTGTTCATATCATTGGCGGGATGCTGAATCGCTGTAAATTCATAAATATCATGTTCATGTGGTACTACAATAATTCCTCCCGGATGCTGTCCTGTCGTACGCTTTACTCCTGTACAACCTTCTGCTATACGCTCCATTTCACATCTTCTTTTATGGATTCCTCGCTCTTCATAATATTTATATACATATCCATAGGCAGTTTTCTCTGCCAATGTACCAATCGTTCCAGCACGATATGCTTTTCCTTTTCCAAAAAGCACTTCTACATAAGCATGGGCTTTGGCTTGATAGTCACCTGAGAAATTCAAGTCAATATCTGGCTCTTTATTTCCTTTAAATCCAAGGAAAGTTTCAAATGGAATATCATGTCCTTCTTTATTCAATGGATGTCCACACTCTGGACAGAGTTTATCTGGCATATCACACCCAGAACTTCCCGAATAAGAACGAACTTCCTCAGAATCAAAATCAACATAATAACACTTTGGACAAATATAGTGAGCAGATAATGGATTTACTTCCGTAATACCAGCCATAGTTGCCACAAAAGAAGACCCTACCGATCCTCTAGATCCTACTAAGTATCCATGGTCATTGGAATCCCATACTAACTTTTGTGCAATGATATACATAACGGCAAATCCATTGGAAATAATGGAATTTAATTCCCTCTCTAAACGCTCCACTACAATTTGTGGTAAATTTGGACCATAAATTTCATGGGCTTTATCATAACAAATCTTTGTGAGCGTCTCATCGGATTTATCGATAACTGGTGGACATTTATCCGGATGAACTGGCGATATTTTTTCGATCTGATCGCAAATTTTATTTGTATTCTCTATCACTACTTCATGTGCTTTTTTACTGCCTAAATAATCAAATTCTCTAAGCATTTCTTCTGTTGTACGAAAATAAAGTGGTGGCTGAGAATCTGCATCTTTAAAGCCTTTTCCAGCCATTAAAATTCGGCGATATAATTCATCTTCTGGATCGAGAAAATGCACATCACAAGTCGCAACAACTGGTTTTTGATAAAGTTCTCCAAGTTCTACAATTTTACGATTATAGTTTTGTAAATCTTCAATTGTCTCTGCTGCAAAACGATCGCTATGCAACATAAACGCATTATTCCCAACTGGTTGAATTTCTAAATAATCATAAAAATTTACGATTCGAGCAAGCTCTGCATGGGAGCGTTCCATTAAAATGGCTTGAAATAGCTCCCCTGCCTCACAAGCAGAACCGATAATTAAACCTTCTCTATATTGTTCAATGACACTTTTTGGCATTCTTGGTCTACGATTAAAATATTCTAAATTCGAAACGGATACAAGACGATTTAGATTGATTCGCCCTATTTCATTTTTTACTAAAATAATTCCATGGTACGTTGGCGCTTTTTTAATAGCTTCTGGACTCATCTTAGCCATTTCATTGAGTTGATCCAAAGTCTTAATTCCTTTTTCACTCATCCTGTTTAAAAACTTTAAAAAGATTTCAGCCGTTGCTTTGGCATCATCAACTGCTCTATGATGATTTTCCAATGTGATATTTAATGCTTTGGCAACAATATTTAATTTATATTTACTAAGCTCTGGCAATAATAATCTTGCAAGGGAAACCGTATCAAGTACCGTATAGTCATAAGGTAGTCCAAGTTTTTCACAATTTATGCGAATAAATCCCGTATCAAACTCTGCATTATGAGCAACTAGAACACTTCCTTCACAAAATTCCATAAATTTTGGTAAAATAGTATCAATTGTTTCTGCTCCTAATACCATATTATCATTAATTCCTGTTAATTCTTCTATTTTAAAAGGAATGGGAACTTCTGGATTTATAAATTCACTAAAATGATCTACGATTTTCCCATATACGACTTTTACAGCACCAATTTCAATGATTTTATTTTGTGTTGGACTAAATCCTGTTGTTTCAATATCAAAGATGACATAAGAATCTTCTAACCTTTGATTTTTAGAATCGGTTACAATTTGTTTCATATCATCTACAAAGTATGCCTCAACACCATAGATTACTTTAAATGGCTCATCTTTACTAATACAATGATTGGCAACTGGAAAGGCTTGTAAACATCCATGATCGGTAATGGCTACTGCTGGCATCCCCCATTCTTTTGCTCGATTGATTACTTTTTTAATATCCACAACACTGTCCATATCGCTCATAACTGTATGTAAATGCAACTCCACCCTTTTTTCCAATGAAGTATCCATTCGCTTTGTTGTAAAGTCTGGAATTGTTTTCATTCCCATAACAGAAGTAATGCCTACATCACGATCAAATTTATCAAAAACAGCCATTCCTTTAATTCGATAAAATTTACCTTTTTGCAATTCATCTAACATTTCTGGCAACTGATCATTGCGAACAAAAATTTTAACCATAATTGTGTCAGTAAAGTCAGTAATACTAAACATCAGAATCGTTTTCTCAGAGCGGATTTCTCTTGTATCCAGTTTTAATAGTTTTCCATGAATCACCACTTCTCCAATTTCCTCTGTAATTTCTGAAATTGGAATTAGCTCACCATCACAATTTCTTCCATAAAATACATCAGG
>JADIML010000283.1 GCA_017694765.1 Candidatus Scybalomonas excrementavium | reverse complement strand
CCACTGCTCGCTCTTCAATATACTCCTTCAAAATTGATCCTCTGACTGTTTTTTTACAGTGTATGCAGAGGAAGAAGGAAATAGACTAACACGTTGTGCCAGTTCATTCAAAAAGAAAAAGAAACGTATTTTGGATATAAAGTCCATAACTCTTATCTATAATATCTTCTAGCCTTTTTTTCTCCCTTCTCCATTAATTCTCCTTCATCTACTAATTGCTTTAGAAGCCTCTTCGTTGTTGACTCCGCCAAATTTAACAATTCTCTTGCTTCCTTATTAGAAATACTTCCTTCCTTTTCTATATAATCAAAAATAATTTGTTTTCTTTCCAATTTTATCGGCTTTTTATCGGCTTTTTTTATCGGCTTTTTATCGGCTTTTCTATATAAATTCACGCGAAATGTATCCCCAATTTCTAAAAACTCTGGTTCTTGCAATCCATACTCTTTTGCCCGATTCATAATTCTCCGAATTCCAGTACCCCACTCTTCAATAATTTCCATCCGACTAAAAATCTCTGCAATTGCTTTATTCCGAATCTTGGATCTTCCACTCATTGCCTCTTCCAAAGTTAATCCACCATATAGCATTCCTGGAGACGTAACCTCTACTCGATCATCATAAACAGCCACTTGTACACAAGAAGAGTCCATATAGTTTCTATGGCATACTGCATTTACAATCATCTCTCGAATTGCACCAACTGGTAATTCATAATAATCTTTTCTCACGATTCCTTCTATTTTAGCCCCTAGATTAATGTGCCGAAGCACAAATTGATATGCATGTTCTATCTGTTCATATAAAGGTCCTGTATATTCTTTCTTATCAATAAAAATATCTCTATCTGTTCCTTTAAATAAAGCACATTGTATTTTAGCAAACGGAAAATAATCACTTGTTAACAAAGCAAATGCATTTGTAGCTAATAGTTTGTCTTCTTTTTGTTTCAATATTTTCCAATTTAATAATTGTTCTTTTGTCACGTCTTTTACTTCTTTCCGTTCTTCTTCTGTTGAAACGGAATGTAACATAGCAGTTTTTATATCTTCACATAACTTTTGTACTACAGAATCTGTCACTTTATATGGAATACAAATAAGTTCATCCCAAGAGGTACTCATGCCTTCCATTTCCAATTCTCTAATTTTTACTCCATCTGCTGGTCTCGATGTCCCAGCAATTCGAATATAAGTGCCATTTTCTTTTCCTAAACTTTTTAAATAATAAGGACGATTCGCTCCTGGATAAATTTCTATAATGATAATGCACCTGTCTTCGATCGTTTGAAAAGTTATATCAGGAATAATTTGGGGTTCACAACTATCAGAAACTGCATTTGCAATCGCATCCATAATTTGAAATACTTCTTTTTCATTTACACCAACTATTTGTCTTGTATTGTCATCAATTCCAATAATAATTTTTCCCCCACTTGTATTGGAAAATGCAATTACTGATTTCATATACTTTTCACTTTTCTTTGGAAGTTCCACCTTAAATTCTATATTTTTAGATTCTCCCTTTAATACTTCTTCTAAATCCATACTATTTCCTTTCTTCTAACAATTATACTTCTCCAATCACGATCTCTAAATATTTATCTAACTCTTCTTCTACATATCCACCAATTAATTGAATCATCGGTTCTGCATTTTGTTCTATATGATAACTCTGAAATGCATCATAATATTTCCTTCGATCTGTGAATTTTACATTAATTGGTAAATATCCTTCTTGCATCAATTCAAAGTTTAATAATTGTCTTCCTGTTCTCCCATTCCCATCAATAAATGGATGAATTCCTTCAAACTCTAAGTGAAATCTTGAAACTGCTTCAATTAGGTGCATTTTTTTCTTCTGTTCTTTATGTTCCTTTATTAATTGTTCCATGAAAATGGGAACCATATATGGTTGTGGTGGTTCATTCTCTGCTCCCATAATTTTAACTGGAATTTTTCGATATACACCTCTATCTTCTCTCTGTGCCATTAGCACTAAAGAATGAATTCTTTTCTATTTTCAATGTTTTTTATAGTATACTTTATATTAGGAACAATAACAATAAAATTATCTACATTTTAATTATATTATTCCAATTCATATATGACAGCTATACCTTCTGCGTACAATTTTAATAAAAAAAGGCCATCAAATCATTCTGAACTATAGTAATTATTTATTACTATCTCCATTTTCTTTGATAACCTTTTCTCTTTATTATCTGCTTCTTTAGTCAAATTTTCAAGGAACCAAATACTCTTTTAACTGTTCCTTCGTTCCATAAAATACATTCTGATCGATATATACTTCTTTTCCTGTATACCCATCAAGAATTCCTGTATCCGAATACTGCCAAATATCCCAACCTTCTATCACATCCACTGGTGGGTAGTATACATTTCTGATCCACAATGGATATTCTTTAAACGTATCTTTGATGTACTTATGGTATACTTTATATGTTGTATAAATCATTGGTTTTACTTGATATTCTTTTTCTAACAGATCGAGCATTGTTTGCAAATTGCTTCTCACTTCTTCTTTACTCGGTGGATTTTTTTCTTTCTTTCCATAATATTCAACGTCTATTACTGGAATCAAGTTTCCAGTAAGTGTTCCAACTGTCTTTCTATATAACTTAGCTTGTGTCTTTCCTGAACTGTCAAAGCTAAAGAAGTGATACGCTCCTTTTATCATGCCTGCTTCTTCTGCCTGTTTCCAGTTGTCTAAAAACTTCTCATCCACATGACTGCTTCCTTCTGTCGCTTTGATAAAGGCAAACGAAATTCCTTGTTCTTTTATTTTCTGCCAATCAATTTCTCCTTGATAATGGGATACATCAACACCTTGTACTTCGTATTGCTTGGCAAACCAAGTATTAATATGGATTTTTTTTGATAATACTAACATTAAAAATAAAATGCCTATTATAACAAATATAAAAATAATAGCTGCTATTTTTCTCCATCTCATCTGTATATTCTCCTCTCTCGTCCTTTTGTTTCTCTATAACATAAAAAATCCAGCAGTTTTTTCTCTACCTGCTGGATTTCTTTTTACAACTCATGAAAACGCTTAACGCCCCATGTATGTAAGATCCAATAAAAAATAAGATCCATTCCAATGAAAACTCCAAACCAAATATAGACATATGAAGTCATACTAAAAAAAGGCTTAAAAATTCTTACATATGCGATAACACTTAATGCTATGAGAGCCATTGTTCCAAACATTGTAATCATAACCGATACACTTTGCTTGACAACGACAGTTTCATTGACCCAATCAAACTTTGGTTTCCATAAATTCATTAAAATGCCAAACAATGCTTCAAATATAATAAAGCTAATGGGAATGAGTATCACGCATAAACTGTCTAACAATCCTAGAGAAAATACAATATTACATACTACGGAACATAAAATAGTTGGTGGAATACATAACAGTAAATGGAACATTACTTTTCCTATTAAAATATCTTTTGTCTTAATTGGTAAAGATTTTAGAATCCATAATCGATTTCCTTCCAAAGAAATCGAAGAAGCACTCATAATGTTCATAGAATTTGTGGCAATTACTGCAAAGCAAAGAAATGGCATTTTTACTTGTAAAAACATATCTTTGGCTTCTTTTGGCATATCCCCTAATACTTCCAATATATCTGTTCCTTTTACTAACACGGCTCCTGCTAACACAACGGTAAATGCAATTCCTAAAGCTGCATTTAAAATGACCGTAGGTTTTGATAAAAAGTGCTCCAATTCTCGTTTTAACAAACTAACTCTTTGACTATTATATT
>JADIML010000282.1 GCA_017694765.1 Candidatus Scybalomonas excrementavium | reverse complement strand
TCCTATAAATTAAAAAAGGAACCATTTATGGTAAACAGTTCCTTCTTAAACATATTTCTGATTTTATTATTTGCTTATTTGTGTTTTTTCTTGTTCTTCGTAATAGCGATCTGCAATGTAGCCAGCAGATTCTGCCCAAAGAGTGTTTTCTGTGTTTTGTAGGGCTTTATAAGTTTTTGAGTGATAAAATCTACCCATAGCATCTGGAAAGGAAAGATTACTTTTTTCCATAATAATATTGATAACATCCCGAATCTGAATATACAGATTCATTGAAATATCTTTTCCATTAAAAAAATATTTACCTTCCATATTTTACACATCCTTTCGAGATTCAAACACCAGATATTCAAGAGCAAGTGGAGTGTGAAATGAAACCTGATTATTAACCTTATTATACCGAAGCCTTGCAACCGCCTCCTCTACGTTCAAGATACCAGACAAATAAAGCTGTACAGTTTCCATGGTATTATCATCCGCAACAGGGCCAATTACAACATCATAATGATGTTGGATATCGCCGATAGTACGATTAAGCTTGACAAACTCCAACCATTCCTTATTCAAGGTTGCAAAATGTTTGATTTTTAGTTCCTCGGATTGCCGAAAAATATATCGATATACATATTTGCCACCAGTATGAGTACGTAAGTACAGACGGTTCGCCCATTCATTTGCCTGCTGTTCAAGAACAGTACAATAAAATCCACGGCCAAAATCACGATAGTTATGTGATTTGTTCAAATCGATTTTATCAAATGCAATATTGGATCCATGAAAAAGAACAAGCGTAGGTATCTCTTCTTCTATAATCTCTTCTACGTATTGAAAAGTATCATGAATATCTAATTGGTGCAGCATTTCGTGTTGTACCAGTATTTTTTCAAATACTTGATGTTTGTAGAAAATATTAAAGGCATCTTCTTCTGATATTTGGTGTTTTTTAGCATAATATTCCAACGCTTCAATTGATAGCATTTCTATATCTGATTGAATACTCATAATATGTTATTCCTCCATTTATTTTCATTATATCAAAAAAAAAGGTGTTTTCCAATGGGAAAAGTTATAAGATAGCGTAAATTTATTTAGTACAAGTTAAAATGAAGCTTTACTCATCTTAACCTACAATCAGCAATTCGTCTTTCTGGAGCTTCTGATACAGCTCTTCCTGAGCATTCAGTGACATATAGTTACAATGACTATGAATACGTTTCGTATTGTAAAATACTTCTAGATACTCGAAGACCAATCGATATGCATGATCATAGTCACGAATTTTGAATCGATTCAGCCATTCACGTTTGATCAAGGAATAAAAGATTCTATATATGCATTATCCCAAGGATACGCCTTTTTGGAGTAGTTACATTGCATATCTGCAGTAACTCTTTTATACTACTTTGATACATACTGACTTCCACGATCAGAATGTAGAATCAATGGTTCTTCGATGTTACGTCTTGCTTTTGCTTTCTATATTCTAACATCATATCGAGTCGATTTTTGTTCACTCTCTGTCTGTATATCATAGGAAAATGTCTCATACTCTCCGATAGTATAGCTTAGATTTGTTAAAAAACACTCATAACTATTTCCATATCTATCAGAAACAATTGCTGCATCCCCTACCTCGATGGAAGGATCAGAAAGGGTAATTCAGGGGTCTGTATTTCCTTAACATATAATAACTTGATTATGCCTACAAACGATAAAACACATGGCTATGAAACAAAAAAAGCAATGGCTCTATCAAACCACTGCTCTCTTCTCTTGTTCTTCCATTGGATAAACAAACTTCTCTAAAAATTCTTCCTTTGTATATGTATGAGTTGCCTCAAACAAATACTTTTCAAATTTATCAATATCAAATAGTCTCACTTCTGATTTTGATAGTCTTTGAAAAAATTTATAATTTTCCTCTCTTCCCTCTGATTTTGGTATAACATCTGCCTTTTCTGAATTATACACCAAAATATAATGTACATTTTTTCTTACAAAATCTATATTAGGAATTATCTCTAATTCTATCAGCATAATCAGAATATCATATAACTTTCTATATATATTTGATTTATCAACTGAACCATTCTTAAATTCTATAAAATACCATTTATCATTCCTATCGATGTACAAAGCGTCATTTGAAGTAGGAATAGATGACAAGCCTTTCGTTTTCGAATAAACTTTTGATATATTGTCAAAATTTATTACTTTTATGCGGCTATCACACATAGAAACCTTTTTACTTTTATCCCAAGATGCCTTCTTTAATGTACATAATTTATCCTTAAATAATTCTGGTAATTTATTGATTACTTCTTCTGTCATATGCCTCTCCCTACTGATTATTTAATTCATAGCGTAATGTTTCTAAAATTTGAATAGGAGATGACATTTTCTTATAGATTTGATCAACATCAACTTTCTCTATTTCTACTCCTCTTTCCTTTTCAGAAGATAAATAGTAATTTACTTTCTCTTTTAATCCATATTTTACTGAATATAAGTTAATCGCATCTAAAAAATAAGGACTATGTGTTGTAACAATAATAGATAAATCAAAATATTTTTGTAATAGTACAATCAATTCTGCATATACAATCTGCCATTGAGGATGCAAATGAACCTCAGGCTCATCTAAAATTAAAACGTCTTTTTCTCTTATCTTTCCTTTTTCAATTAACATTTTTAATACAACAAATGACTTTAGCCCTGTAGAAAGATTCTCAACAGAGATGGGTTTGTTAAACCCTTCTTTATTAAAATAAAATCTATCATTTTGTTCTTGGACTTTCCCATCAACAACACTTCCTAAAGTTTCATAAATTTTTGAAAGCTTCTCTTTTGCTAATACAGTCCCAATAATTCCATCCATTAGATTTTCATTCAAACTCGACGTTAGTAATTCCTTTAATAATTGAGCTGTTATATTGAGATCTTCATAACTGGATAATTTATCAATAATAAATGGATTATCAATATAAATAGCGTTATGCAAAAGATTAATTTCTGGTACAAATTTTATACATCTGTCATTTTCAAACAACAAATTAATTTCTTTATCTTTCATTCTTAATTTCAGCTCTGCATCACTATCTTTATCTATTAAAGAATTTATCTGCCCATAAAATACATTTTCAAAATACCTTGACAATATCTCTAAAACTATGATATCCTCAGGTAATTCCAAAATATTCTCAACATTTTTTGACATTTCTCTAATAATATCTAACATTTTATCTATCTCATCTTTATCGACAACTACTCTAGTTATAATATCTGTTATTATTTCTTCAATCTCCACTAATTCAATAGTCTCTTTCTCTTCTTTAATTCTAGCAATTGTGTCTGATATTTTTCTTACTGGAAACATAGTACTTCCTAATACTCTATTTCTTGGTGTGCCTTCATGCGCAATATAATTTCTTAACATTAATTGACACATATCTCTAATTTCTTTTTTTCTTTGCATATCTATTTTTTTTTCAATTCCAGATATAGAATTATATAATGAGAATAAAATCTTACCAACTGTACTCTTCCCTGTATTATTTTCTCCAGCAATTACAGTGATACCATCAATCAAAATATCTGCATTTTTTATTTTAGCAAAATTCTTTATATTTAATTTCATGATATGCCCCTTTCTATTTCACACATCCAGTGAATGCACACTCTATCATAAATAGTATTCTATCCCATTTTACTAATAAATACAATGAAAAAATATAATCAGAGATAGACAATCTCTGTCATCAATCTGGGAAGGTCAACCACTATCAAGCATATAACCTCTAGCATTTTCATTTTTTCTTTGCTTTCTCTCCTTGTTCTTTTCTCCATAATTCTTCTCTCATAGCCTTGCTTCTTTCTGGTGTCCATATTGGCGTCTTATGTAACTGTGTATCCAACCAATCGGTTATCTCTTTTTCCAATTCATCAAGAGCAATCTTATCTTCCTCTCTTTCTTCTTCATATCCAATAGCATACAGTGCTTGTCGATTGATTAATTTCCCCACTTTTTTCTTGATATCCCCTAAATCATCTATAAGATATACATTACCTCGTAAACGAATGGTATTAATAATACGCATCTCTTCACCTCCTAATCTATGTTATGATAACATTGTTTGTCCTCTTTCCATTTTTCCATTCTCCCTATTCTAAAGCTGCTATTATGCCAAGGCATACAATTAAAAATTGTATACCTTCGATTATAATGCGAGGATAATGCGAGAATGAAAAACCAAAATGGAGCTAAGTGCACTTTACACATCTTAGCTCCATTTCATTTAGCGAAACGTATTAACAATTATTATTTTTATTACGTGGTTGAATCATAGGATCAAACTCAGGATTAAACATATAGAAGTTTTTCGAATCAAGTTTTTCTTGTACAATACGTAATCCCTCTCCAAATCGTTGGTAATGAACAATTTCACGTTCTCTTAAGAAACGAATTGGATCTACAATATCAGGATCTTTGATCAATCTTAAAATATTATCATACGTAGTACGTGCCTTTTGTTCTGCTGCTAAGTTTTCATGAAGATCGGTAATTGGATCTCCTTTAGACTGAAATACAGTGGCACTAAATGGTGTTCCACTAGCAGCTTGAGGCCAAAGAGCAACCGTATGATCCACGTAGTAATCTGCAAATCCTTCACGCATAATTTCTTCAGGTGTTAAATTACGTGTAAGTTGATGAACAATTGCACATATCATTTCCATATGAGCAAGTTCTTCTGTACCAATGTCTGTCAGGAGACCAGCAACTTCTCGATATGGCATAGAATATCTTTGAGCAAGATAACGCATAGATGCTGCTAATTCTCCATCAGGACCACCGTATAACTGTAACATATAATAAAAAATTTCCTATTAAACTAAAAAAAGTCCCAGAACCTGAATTGCTGGGACTTTTTTTATATAGGTTAGAATTAAGATATACAAAGAAAAACTTTATATTAAACCGATAAGAAATACTCAAATTCAAAGATTTCCGTATCGCGATGAAATACAATAGCAGCAACAACACTTCTAAGAGAACTTCCTTTTTTTTCATTGTCTACATCAGAAGAAATTACTTCATATACTTCTTCAACACGTTTTTTCATAGTGTTCGTTGCCTGTTTGAATTCAATCTTAGGCATTGACAACTCTTTTATTTTTTCTTCCAATTCTTGTTTCATCCGAGCATTCCATCGTTTATTTTCTAAATATTCTTCTTTTGTATCAATTCCATCTAAATATGCCATTTTAGCACGATGTGCACGTATCTCCAATTTTTTATATTCATTTTCTAAGTGTTTGATTTTAGAAGCATTGGAATCCTTACTGGAAGTTTTAATAGCAAAGTATGGCAATTCAGATTGTATAAATTCCTTTAAAGAAGAGAGAATAACAGGAATTACTTTTTTCTCGATTATCGCACAAGAACCACTATGTTTTCCACTGGAATAGGCATGACATTGAAAAAATGGAGAAGAACTACCACCTTTCCTTGGCTTTGGGCTCACATAGACAAGACTAGAACCACAATAACCACATTTTAAAACACCAGTCAACCAATGTTTTGTAGTAGAAGTAGACCGACGTCTTAGAGGTTTATATTCTTTTTGTCTACGTTCTTGTACTCTTTTAAACTCTTCAAAACTGATAATAGCATCATGAACTCCATCTGCAATTATGACATCATAAACCGAACTAGATTTTCTATTTCCATGTTTTTCAACGTAATTCCAACGAACTTTTCCAATATAAAAAGGATTTTCTAAAATGTATTGAACACCACGATTATCAAAAGCATTTCCGCGACTTGTTTTGTAACCACAGTCATTTAAATCACGTGCAATAGAAGTTTCGTCACGCCCTTCTAAATAGTCATGAAAGATCTTTCTTACAATATTGGCTTGTTCTTCCATAATAACAGGAATTTTATTTTCCATTTTATAGCCAAGAGGTGGCTTAGACTGATATCCCCCACGCAACGCCTTTTCCATCATACCTCGACGCACTTCACCTGCGAGTCGAATGGAATAATATTCATCCATCCATTCAATAATTCGCTCAATTAAAGAGCCAAAAGGACCATCCATTAATGGCTCGCTTATAGAGATAACATCTACATCGCACTGCTTTCTAAGAAGAGACTTGTATACAATGGATTCTTCTTGATTACGAGCAAAACGAGAATATTTCCATACGAGAATGACATCAAAAGGATGTTCTTTGTTCTTAGCATTCGAAATCATACGCATAAATTCAGGACGTTTCTTGGCTTTACGACCAGAGATACCGTTTTCCATATAGATGTGTTCTTCTGAAACTACTATATGATTATTTTTGGCATAATCGACTAAGAGACGTTTTTGAGCATCTGGTGATAACTCTTCTTGCTTGTCTGTGCTGACACGTATATATAAAGCGCCAGAACGGATTTTGTTGTTTCCATTCATAAAATCTTCCTTTCTCCCTTGAAGAAATAGCTCATTCTGCATCTTCCAATGCTATAGCTCCCCATATCCTTATTGATACTCCTACTATTTTCTCTTCTATATAGACTAATTTAATAAAATAATTCACTTAGAATGATTGCTTCTTCAACTGGTTCTAATATATTTTCTATTTCTCCTACTTATAATATATACAATAAGTAAGGGGCTATTAC